>CAVHTI010000014.1:0-41193 GCA_963638805.1 Anaerobutyricum sp. | reverse complement strand
AAAACTCGCAGGCATCTCTAAAAAATCATTGAAAATGATTTTTTAGAGATGCCCTCAACAAAAAAATAAATTTTTGTACACGTGATTATATTTCTAGCCCCGATTGTAACGGCGCCGAAGGCGTTCCGTAGCGTAGCGATAGCGGAGCGGAGGAATGAGCGAATAGCGGAACCGTGAAAAGCGGGAAAAAGCTCCAAAAAAATCTAAAAAATAATTTTAAGACCGAATTTAATCATCATTCCCTGGACATTTTCGCCGGAAAAAAGCGAACCGAGCGGAATTGCGGCTTGAATCACGGGGCCGGTGCGAAGATTTGCGGTCAAATTGAAAATATATTCCGTGCCGACCGTGAAATACAAAAAGCGGGCATTTTGCCAGAACCACTTGTTAATTTGAGAAACGTCGGCATTTTCTGTGTCCGAAAGGCCGTGCGCACGAATTCCAAAGCGGGCAAGAATTGCAATGCCGGGAGTAAATTTTAAATCGCCAAGTTTTGATGAAATTGAAAAGCAAACCGGAAGATTCAGCAGAAAATTAAAAGTCTGGGTCGTGCGGTTTTCAATTTCGGCGGGGTAGGCCGTGCCATCGTCCCAAAGATGATACATTGTAAAAAAACTGAGCGAAGGTTCGGCGGAAATCCAAAAATCATTTGGCCAGTGAAAGCCGACCGAAAAAGGATAAATGGACGAGGCGCTTTCGCCCTTAAGATTTTGGGAAGGATTTATGTAAAATCCCGGCGTGAGTTCAAGAAAAAAATTCGCGCGTTGAAAAAAACGTTTACGGGAAGTGTCGGGCGTTTCCGAAGATTCTGAATTTTCTTGAGAATTGTTTGGCGCGTCACTGGATTGTAAAATTTGCTGTTCACTGGCGGGCGTTGTCGTGGATTCTGGAATTTCCTGGCCAGCATCAGCGGGCGGCGCGGAATTTTCAATTTCCTGAGAGGCAGCGAACGTGACTGGCAGAGAAAAAATCAGAATGAAAATTGCAAAAAGTTTTAATTTCATCATTTTACTGTAATTCAGAGTACAAGGTTTTATCAAGATTTACGGAAATAAAACCGCTGCGTGACGTTTTGTAGAAGGAATTTTCTTCCCACGCGGCATAAAGCGTCGTTCCGGAAATTACAAAATCGGAATAAATAAAGCCCGCCGGCAATTTTGGAAGTCGCAGGGCAACTGTTTTGCCGTCCCGCAGAATATATTTTCCGCTCAGGGCGCCTTCAAGGTACAATGTGCCGTCTTCAAAAAGGGCCGCACTCCAGCTTTTTGAAAGAATGGCCGTTGCATTTAAATATTTTTCTTCAAATGCAGAATTTCGGACTTGATTAAAATATTTTTGAGGACTTGCACCGCCGGCAGTTTTTATGTTTATCAAAAATGATTTTTTTTGCGCAAGATTTTCCGTCAGATTTTTTATTCTCTGCGGGGCTTCTGAATATGGCTTGTCAGATTTTAATTTTCTGAATTCATTTTGATTTACTCTTGAAATTGTAATATTTGACGAGGCATTTGTCGGTTTTAAGTCCAGCAAATTAATTCCGTTCTGCCAGTAAAAATAATCAAAGGAATATTTGTCGTCATTTTTTGATTTTATGGAACACGTCCAGTTGTAGCCGTCCCAGAAAAAATCCGTGACTTCGCTGTTTGGCGTGTCAGTCAGATTTGAAGTGTTCATGAGCGAATAAAAAATGCAGGCCGAAGGTTCAAAATGAATTAAAAAAAGCGAATCAGAGTCAGAATCTGAAAGGCTTTCGTTAAAAAATGAACTTTTATAAACTGAAAAAACTGGCGCGGAATTCTGAAAAACAAGATTACCGGCAGTCCGCTCGTCAAAAAAATTACCATCGTGACTCAGAGTGATTTTTTCATTTTCAAAAGTCAAAAGTCCAAGGCGGTTTACAACGGCATAAGCGGTAATTTCTTCGTTAAGCGCGGAAGAATTGCCGGCGGAAGAAATTCTGATTGCTTCAGTCCAGGGCGCTTCTTCTGTTTGCGGGGCATTTTGTGGCAAATCCGTTTTTTTAAATCCCGAAGGCGTAAAATAATACCAAGAGTGAGTTTTGTTTTCTTCAATTTGCATCAAAATTTCCGGGATTTCTTCAGATTTAGGCTCCGTGTTTTTTTTATTGCAGCCGGAAATCGCAAAAATCAAAAGAAGGGATGCGGAAAATAAAATATTTTTTGAGATGATTTTCATAATTCACTGTTGAATATCGGCATATAAGTGAGGGCAACTGACATTTTTTTTGACTGAGAAATTGTAATTTGGACGGCGTAAGAATTTTCATAATTCAGGATTTTTGTAATATTTTTTTGAACTGAAATTTGATTAAACTTCTGCATCACAAAATTTTCAGGAATATAGGGAGACCAAAGTTTTGCGCACTCGCTCAATCCCGCATTTACGAAAAATTCAGAATCAATGGACAATCTGATGACGTTTTTGGCTTCCAGATATGATGAAGAAAACTTGCCGTTACAAAGATTTTCCAGAAGATTTTGAAAATCAATTTGCCAGGGATTATAAAATTTCGTATTTTCAGCGTCAGAATTCAGATTTTCAAGGTTAGATTCAATTTTTTGACTTAGAGTTTCCTGAAGTTTTTTCCAGTTGAACGACTTTAGGAAATCATTAATTTTTTCGTCAGAAATTTCTGATTCAAGGCGCCCCTGCAAAATATTTTGCATAAGACTTGCCGTGCAGCCTTTTTGCCACGTAAGTTCAATTTTCTGAGTCTTATTTTCAAAATCATAAGGATAAATCGCGCCCGCCGGATAAAAAAAACAGGTTTCAAGATTGCCGTTGTCAGATTTTATTTTGGTGAGCGGCGTTGCAGTAATGCTCAAGGGCTGATTTTTGGGCACAGAAATGCAAAATTGACTTTCCGTAGTAAAAAAAGTTTCAAGAATTTCCCCGCTTTGAATCTGAATGAGCCACCGGGAAAGTGGCGGAAGGGCGGGCGAGGACGCTTCACCGGCGTGGTTTACACTGCATTGCCGGTCGGACGTTTGACTGGCGCGGGGGACACGGCATTGTTCCTCACTCTCCCCATTCCACAGCGGAAGTTCAACGGTAATTTCTTCATTAAAAAACGAATCAGAATTGCAGGAAGTGGCCAGAATCACCCCAAAAAACGAGAAAATAAAAAAAATCGCGTGCAAATAATATTTCTTCATAAAATATTAATAGACGCGATTTTTCAAAATTTACAAAATTTGCCGGATTTTTCTAAAATTTATCGTCTTTTTGCAATTTCTGCCTGGCAAAGCTGGTCGCAGACTTCGTTGTATTCAATTCCGGCGTGGCCTTTTACCCAGTTCCAGTTTACCGCCAGCGATGAGTTTAAACCGTCCAAAACTTCCCACAAGTCCTGATTTTTTACCGGTTTTTTGTCCGCGGTTTTCCAGCCCTTAGCTTTCCACGATTTTATCCAGCTCGTGATTCCGTTTTTTACGTACTGACTGTCGATGTTCACGGTTACCGGCCGGCTCGCAAAGCCTTCCGTGTTTTTTACCACCGTCAAGGCCATGATTGCCGCCGTCAATTCCATTCTGTTGTTTGTGGTTAATTTTTCTCCGCCACTTAATTGTTTTGCAACGCCGTCCGCAATCACGACAATTCCCCAGCCGCCTGGTCCGGGATTTCCGCTGCATCCGCCGTCAGTATAAATTGTTATTTCTTCCATTTTTCAGTTCCAGATTTTTTATTTTCAGGGCGTTCCCCTCCGCTTCGCCTTCGGCTACGCTATGGGGCGTTACATTCCGGGTTCCGCTGTTCGCTCCAGCCTCCTCGGCTACGCCTGCGGTGGCCGCCTACGGCGCCCTGCACATCACTAACGCATTAAATTATAACGCCTTTAGTTGAAGGAATCGCTCCGTTTCTTCTAGGATCAATTTCAATAGCATTTCTAATTGCCCGTGAAACTGCTTTAAAACACGCTTCAATTTTGTGATGATCGCTTCGGCCTCTAATCACGTCAATATGAAGGTTGCACTGCGCAGAATTTGTAAATCCCTGCCAGAAATCTTCAAAACAATCAGTCTGAAATGTGCCCTGAATTCCGTTTTGCACAGAAACAAGAGGCATTCCGGTCAAATTTGAATTGCACACAAGGTAAGAACGGCCACCAAAATCAACTGCAGCCTGCGCCAGAGTTTCATCCATCGGGTAAATAAAAAATCCACTTCGGAAAATGCCGGCGCAATCACCAAGTGCTTCCCGGAAACACTGACCCAGAACAATTCCGGTGTCTTCAATCGTGTGGTGCTGGTCAACATTCAAATCGCCTTTGATTTTTCCGCTCAAATCAAAAAGTCCGTGTTTGCAAAAACTTTTAAGCATGTGGTCAAAGAATCCAATTGGATTTTCCACCGTGCATTTTCCGGTGCCATCAAGATTCAGCGTAAGTTCAATTTGAGTTTCACCCGTTATTCTGTTTACAGTTGCAATTCGTGCCATAATTTTCCTCTTTTCAAAAAAGTTTAATGCAGAAGTTTAATAAAATTCAATCTATTTGCCGTACGGTGGTTCTGATTCTGCCACTTCCAGCGCCTGGGCGGCAATGTCGTCCAAATACTGGGCTTCGGCGGCCTTTTCTTTTGTTGTACCGGAAACGCCCAGCGCAAGTTTCTGAAAATCCTTTTTTTCGTTGCGACGGTTTAAAAGTTCACGGGCCTGCAAAAGAATCGTGCTGGCTTCGTCGGCGCGCACGTGAATGCATTGTGCAACCGCAGATTCTCCGGCGGCGGCGAGCGCTTCCAGTGTCGTAAATTTTTTTTGCAGTTGAATGGCGCGCCTTTCTCCAACGCCCTGAATTTCCAGAAAAATGGACTTTGTATTTTCTTTTGTCCGGAGATTCTGGTTCCGGCTGGTTGCAAAGCGGTGCGTTTCGTCTCGTACTCGCTGCAAAAGTCGCAGGGCGTCGCTCCGTTTTGGAAGACAAATCGGTTTTGTCGCGTGCGGCCTCCAGATTTCTTCATCACGTTTTGCAAGTCCTGCAATCGGAATGTCCAGATCAAGTGCCTTTAAAATTCCTTCAACGGCGTTTACCTGACCAATGCCACCGTCAATCAAAAGCAGGTCGGGCAAGTCCGCCTGTTCATTTATCAGCCTTGTGTAACGTCTTGTAACGGCTTCCCTCATACTCGCAAAATCGTCTATGTAACCGTCCGTGGTTTTTAATCTGAAGTAGCGGTAATTTTTTTTATCAGGATTTCCGTTGTAAAAACTGATGAGCGACGCAACCGGAAATTTTCCGCCAATATGAGCAATATCAAAGCCTTCAATTCTAACCGGCAGACTAGGAAGATTCAGCAGTTCTTTTAATTCTTTCATTGCCGGCATATCACCACGCTCACGAAGTCGCCGGATAATATCTTCCTTTGCATTTTGCCGCGCCATATTCAGCGCTGCCTTGTCCGTTGCAGAATCAGACCACGCGGATGACGGCGACATTTCAGTTTTGTTTTCAGTTTTTACCATCGTGAGCCGGGCATTAACATTCGGGAACGTTTCAGCTAGCCAGCGACAGATGATTTCGTACTGTGCCGTGGGCTGAATCAAAATATTCGGTGGAATCTGCTCGTCCTCTTCGTAATAAACGGCCATAAATTCACCAATGTAATCGTCATCATCATTCAGACTTTCTACCCGGAAATTATTTCTGCCTTCAACTTTGCCACCACGAATTTTCAAAACCGTAAAACTTACAAGTTCGCCTTCAGACGCAAATCCAATGTAATCTTTGTCTTCGGCTTCAAAAGTTTCTACAATGTTCTGATTTTTCATGACCATCAGAGCTTTAATTCCGTCGCGCAAGCGGGCTGCCTTTTCAAAATTCAATTCTTTTGCGGCCGCGCGCATTTGATTTTGCAGTTTTAAAATCGTTTCATCGTCTTTACCATTAAGAAGCTGGCAAATTTCGCCGATGAATTCACTGTAGGACTCTTTTGAAATTTTACCGCAGCAAGGTGCCATGCATTGTTTCATATGATAATAAAGGCACGGAGCTTCTCTTTTTTTCAAAGTCCTGCAATGCCGGATTGGATACAGTTTTGAAATTGTTTCTATGAAGGTATCAAGCGCGTAAACGTCAGGGTAGGGACCAAAATAAAGCGAACCGTCCTGCATAATGCGCCTGGTTTTAAACATTTTGGGAAAATCCTCATGGGTAATTCTCAAAACCGGATATGATTTTCCGTCCTTCAGGTTAATGTTGTAGCGGGGATTATATTTTTTGATTAAATTATTTTCCAGCAGCAGCGCTTCGTATTCGTTGTCTGTTGTGATGTATTCAATTGATGCGGCGTGGGAAATCAAAAGTCTTGTCTTAATTTCTTTTTTTCCGGAAAAATAAGAAGAAAGACGATTTTTGAGATTTTTTGCTTTTCCCACATAAATAACGGTGTTTTCCGGATTTCTCCAGAGATAAACGCCGCTTGATAAAGGAGCTTTCAGGGCTGTTTCGTGTAACAATTCACGGGTAGTTTTGGTTGTCATTGTATGATTTTGAATTATAACAAAAAAAATTTGCTTTTAGTAGTTGCTTTTGTGATTTCAGTTTTTTGTGCAAACGCAAAAGAAATAGTGCTTGGCGGAAAAAACGGCTGGCAGGAATTTCAATATACAAAAAATATCACTACTGGCAAAGGCCGTTACGGTTACGACTGCATTCAGATTGCTTCTAACTCTTTTGATTTTGATGAATATACTGACCTTCTTATTGATTTTGAAAATCCAGAAAATCCACTTTCTGACGGAGATTATACGGTCAACGAAAATAATCTGAAAATTTCCAATCAAACAAAAATGGAAAAACATTCCGGGCTTAGCAGAAATATGGGCGGGCTTAAAGTTTCTGGTTTGCCGGGGACTTTTTTCGGTTCGGAAGGATTAACGGGCTCGTTTTCTCTGGAATTCTGGCTTTGTCCGTCCTTGTGCGAAAACGGCGAAGTAATTGTGAACTGGGAAAGTACAAGAAACGAAAGTGGCCGGCTCGTCTATCAGATGCTCAACGGAACTTTTAACAAAGGTCATCTTGAATGGACTTTGACCAATTTTTTTGATTTAGAAGGCTTAGAATCAGGAGATATTATTTTAAAAGGTTCGCAGGCAATAATTCCGGACACGTGGTCTTATCACGCGCTTTCTTATGATTGCGAAACTGGCATTCTTGAATATTTAGTAGACGGCGTCACGGAAGATTTAAAGTACATAACTTCTGATGGCACGGAAAAAGGCGACATTGCGCTTGTCAATTTGGGCTCGGTCGCAGAACTTTCATTTTGTGATGAATATACCGGAAAAATCGATGATATTCGGATTTTGCGCCGGCCATATTCAATTCCGGACTTCCAGTCTGCAGAAAATGCCGGAAAACTTGGTCATACTCAGTTTGTGCCACAGGGCGGACGTTTTGTTTCAAAACCAATGCTGATTTCTACCGGTTCGCGGCTTACAGAAATTCAGGCAGAAATGAACGTGCCTTCGCAAACGGCGGTCTGCTATTTTGTGCGTTCCGGAGAAAATTATTACAACTGGACGGAAAATTATCCTGCATGGAAGCCTGTTGAAAGTGGCCAGGCAATTGACGGTGTTACGGGGCTTTATTTTCAGGTTGCGGCGGAACTTTATCCGGACGGAAACGGCGAAACTTCCCCGTCCATAACGCAAATTTCTTTGAATTTTGAAGAAATTGAACCGCCTTTGCCGCCGTTTATTGTAAAAGCGGTTGCCGGAAACGGAAAAGTCACCGTCAGCTGGAGTTATTCCGCAGATAAAAGTGCCGGTGGATATTATTTGTATTATGGTAACAGACCTGGCGAATATCTTGGCAGAGTTGCCCTTGAAGGAGATTCCCCGGTAAATGTAGGAAATACGACGAGTTTTACATTGACAGGACTTGAAAACGGCAGAATTTATTATTTTGCGGTTGCGGGCTGGTCAACTTATGATGAACGAGTCATTGGCAATTTATCGCAGGAAGTTTTTGCGCGACCTTTGGCACGGTTAAAATAGGATTTTTTTGAGGAAATAGTTATGGATAAATCATTAATTCTGATTCAGGCAAAAAATGCAGTTATGGCTCATGATTTTATGACGGCTGCAAGACTTTATAAAGAATTGCTGAAGGATGATCCTTCAAATGTTGAGTATTTAAAACAACTTGGCAGTATTTATGTTCAGGCTCAGGAAGATGAAAAAGCCATTCCATATTACGAACAGATTATAACTTTTTATCCTCACTATATTGATGCAATGAATTCCCTGGGCGCAATTTACCGCCGTTTAAAAAGATACGATGAGTCAATTCAGATTTTGCAGCGCGCCCTTGAAGAAGACCGTCAGCTTCCGGACGTAAATTATAATCTTGGGTTTACTTACAAAGAAATGGGAAATTATGCTGATGCCATTGAAGCGTTTGAAATGGTAATTCACGCAAAACCTGATGATGTTCTGGCCTACAATCATCTTGGTTCGATTTATCTTGCGCAAAAAAATTATGAAAAATCCATTGCATCTTACAGGCGCGGACTTCAAATTGACCGCAATCATCCGATTTTGAATTACAATCTTGCGCGCGCATACGAACAAAGTGGCAACGAAACTGAAGCAATCAGATGTTATCAGCTTGCACTTAAAACCCGCCCGGGCTGGAAAGACTGCATAAGTGATTACAGTAATCTTCTTTTAAAATGTCAGAAAAATAAGGAAGCCTCGGATTTAGTAAATCAGGCAATAAAAATGCATCCGAATGATGGTGATTTGCTTTATATTTTAGGCCAGGTTTATTTGAATGAATATGATTACAAAAAAGCTGAATCAACGTTTAAAAAAGCGGATAATTTAAAGGGAAATGACGTAAAAATCCTTTCCGGACTTGCAAAAGCTATGGAAAAAGGCGAAAAACCTGAGCAGGCACTGGAAACTGTCCTTTCCGCGCTGGAAATTGACCCTTACAACAAGGATATCAGAAAGCAGTACGTTGAAGTTCTTTTGGACACCGCCGATTACGAAAAAGCCTTTGAAAATGTAAAACAGCTTTACGATGCCGGTGGCGACAAGGATTTGCAGGTTCTTGATTTGTACGGTCAGTATTACATCACTCAAAATGAGGAAGAAAATGCAAAGCCTTATTACGATAAAATCCAAAAAATTAATCATCACTACAAAGACCATATTGTAAATGCCGCGGAACGTTTCAATCAAATTGGAAACTATGATAAAGCGGAATCTTATGCAAAAGAATTTGTGCGCCAACGCCCGAATTTACCGGACGGCTACAATATGCTCGGAAAAATCAGTTCGGAAAAGGGAAATTTTGCTGAGGCAAAAAAATATTATTCTCAAAGTCAGAATGTTGCAAAGCCAAATCATCTTGCGGACGAAAAACTTTCTCAAATTGAAAAGCAGATTTCTGAACTTTCGGAGCAAAAAAATGAAACTCCGGTTTTGCCTGAGGTCGAAGAAACTCCTGTAGTTCAAAATGAAGTCGTGGAAAATCCTGTTGCGGAAGAAAAATCTGAGGATGAAGAATTTGATTACGCTGTAATGGGCGGCAATATTCCGTTGCAGGAAGGTCTTGTGGAAAAAGAAGGTGATTTTTGGGGCGACGAAGAAAAAAAAACTGAAGACGAGACTGAAACTGAGGACAAAAAATCTGAAAATCCTGTGCAGGAAAATAATTCTGCGCCGGCAAGTCTGGAAAATTCCGGAAAATCTGATAATGCGGAAAATCTGAAATCTTTGGATGGGGAAAATTTGGGCAACGCTGCGGAAAATAAAAGTGGCACGGAAAATCCTGAAAATTTTACGGAAAACGGAAATTCTGGGCTGGCAGAAAATGCAGAAAATTCTGATTTTGCGGATGAGGCTGAAAATCCTGAGGGAAATAAAAATGCCGCGGAAAATCAGAATGCTGAAAGTGAAATGAAAATGCCGGACGATGATGGTTTAAGTTTAAACGATCTTGTAAATCCGGATGATGACAAATTTGATTTTGATGATTTTACCGACAAAAAATCTGATGACGAAAATTTTGAAAATCCTACGGAAAATCATGAAAATTCGGTGGAAAATGCAGCTTCTGAAATGCCTGAAAATGCGAGCGTAACTCAAAATCCGCTTGAAAATTCTGAAAATCCGGCTGGTGCGCAACCTGCCGCAGAAGAAATTGCAAATCCGGCCGTTGAAGCGAAACAGGAACCGGAAACTAAAGCTGAGGACGATTTTGATTTTGCAGATTTTGGCGGACAAAAAACGGAAGAAGAAAATCAGAAAAATTATCAGCCGTATAAAAATCCCGCTGACGATTACGAAAAATATAAGGCTCAGGAAGATTATGCGCAGTCGGGTTATATAAATCCTGATTCTGAAGCAATGAAAGCGGCCTTGAAAGCTCAGCAAATGGCAGAACAACTTGCGGACGAACAGTTTTTGTTGAGAAAGGAAAATGAAAATTCAATTCAGGATGCCCTTGATCAGTTAAGAAAAATGAACGAGCAGCACTTGGAAGAACTGAAAATGCAAAATCAGGAACTTAAAAATCAGTTGAAAGAAGCGCAAAATTCGGAGCCGGTTCTGGAAGAAGAGCCTCAGCCTGAAATTTCAGAATCCGAGGAAATTAAAAATCCTGAAATTGAAGAAAACGAAAAATCTGAAGAAACGGAAAATCCGACAGAAGAAATTGCAGAACTTGAAGAATTGTCTGAAAGTGAAGAAATTGCGCCGGCCAACGACGAAAATCTTGCCAAAAATACAGAAAATCAGGATGAAAATGCCGTTGAAATAAAATCTGAAGAAATTGCAGAAGATTTGCCGGAACTTGAAGAAGTCGAAAAATCTGACGAAGAGGAAAAAACTGCCGAAGAGGAAAATCCTCTGGAAACAGAAAATATCGTTTTTGAAACCGTGGATTCGCTCGCGTGGGAACTTCAGGACGCCGTGGAAAAACTAAAGGCCGAAAAACAAAAACTTCAGGAAATAAAATTCGCTGACGTCGAAGAACTTACCGCCGAAATGGAAGATTTAACTTCCGGTGCGGGCGCCGAACCTTGCACAGAAGAATGTAGCGAAACTGCCGGTGAACAGGGCGCAGAAGAATTTGAATGCCGTGACACTTCCACTGCGGGCGCCGAACCTTGCACAGAAGAATGTAGTGAAACTTCCGGTGAACCGGAGACAGAAGAATTTGAAGAATCACGTGACACCCCAGACACAGACGTTTCTGAACAATGCCGTGACACGCCTTCAGAAGAAACTACAGAATTCGCCGACGTCGAAGAACTTGCTTCCGAAATGGAAGATTTGACTTCCGGTGCGGGCACCGAACCTTGCACAGAAGAATGTAGCGAAACTTCCGGTGAACTGGGCGCAGAAGAATTTGAAGAATCACGTGACACCCTAGACACAGACGTTTCTGAACAATGCCGTGACACGCCTTCAGAAGAAACTACAGAATTCGCCGACGTCGAAGAACTTGCTTCCGAAATGGAAGATTTGACTTCCGGTGCGGGCACCGAACCTTGCACAGAAGAATGTAGCGAAACTTCCGGTGAACTGGGCGCAGAAGAATTTGAAGAATCACGTGACACCCTAGACACAGACGTTTCTGAACAATGCCGTGACACGCCTTCAGAAGAAACTACAGAATTCGCCGACGTCGAAGAACTTGCTTCCGAAATGGAAGATTTGACTTCCGGTGCGGGCACCGAACCTTGCACAGAAGAATGTAGCGAAACTTCCGGTGAACTGGGCGCAGAAGAATTTGAAGAATCACGTGACACCCTAGACACAGACGTTTCTGAACAATGCCGTGACACGCCTTCAGAAGAAACTACAGAATTCGCTGACGTCGAAGAACTTACCTCCGAAATGGAAGATTTGACTTCCGGTGCGGGCGCTGGACTTTGCACAGAAGAATGTAGCGAAACTTCCGGTGAACCGGAGACAGAAGAATTTGAAGAATCACGTGACACCCCAGACACAGACGTTTCTGAACAATGCCGTGACACGCCGTCAGCAGAAGAAACTTTGAAGAAGATTCAAGACTCGCTTGTGGACCGCGAAACGGCGTGCGAAAACGCTGAAAAAATCGAAATGTTCAAGAAATTACGCGATTTGTGTACTTTCCTGCCGGCTGACGATAAAAATGCGCAGAACGCGGGGCATAATCTTGTTCTTATGGATTACATCATCGCAAAAATGTCAGGAAAACCGGGACTTTTAGAAACCGTGCAGTCACTAAAAGATTCCGGCGCACTTGGACCTCAAGAAAACGCTGCGGAAAATTTCAGCGATGGAACAGAATCAGAAATGGTCGAAAAAGTCCTGAATAAAATGAAAAATCTTGCAAAAGATTTACAGGACAAAACGCTATCTTGTGCACTTTGCGAATGTGCCGACAGCGTTTTGGGCAGACTAAAGGATTGTGAGTAAAATCCGCAAAATCCTAAAGTCTGATGATTTTTGAGTGAGTAATAATTTCGTTGCCGTTTTCTGTAATCAGAACGTCGTTTTCAAGGCGGCAACCGCCAATTTTCGGGTCATAAAGTCCCGGCTCACAAGTCAAAATCATTCCCGGTGCAAAATGAAGTTCACTGTCAACTTTAGTGCTTACACGCGGAAATTCATGAATCTCAAGTCCAATTGCATGTCCTAGTGTGTGCGGCATTTTACGTTTTGCCTTTGCAAAAACATTGTCCGCATGCTTTGCGGCCTCGTTGATTGTATGTTCTTTTGTGTAAAGTTGTACACATTCGTCAAAGGCTTTCTGTACAAGATTCAATTGCGCTTCCTGTTCTTCTGTCAGAGGACCTTTTGCAACCGTGACGGTCGTGTCGCTCGTGTAACCGTTGTAAACCACTCCAAAATCAAGAATTGAAAGTCCCTGAGCCGGCCACGCGGCATTTGTATATCCCGGAAAAGCGTGAATCGCAAAACTTCTTGAAGGTCCTGCCGCAAGAGTGTCAAAACCCGTTCTCTGGCATCCGTGAATTCTAAGTTCTTTTTCTATAAAAAGGGCAACGTCCATTTCAGTTTGAATTGTTCCGTCTTTGATTTTTGATTCTATCTGCTCAATAATCAAATCTCCGACGCGGGCCGCCTCTTTTGTGCACTCAATTTCGTACTCATCTTTTATCATTCTTGAATTTGTAACAAACTGATGAGCCCCGTCCTCTTTGCAACGGCAGTCATAATTTTGCAATTCCGCGATAAATTTTAAATACTCAGGATAAGTCAGATACGGCGGAAGTTCGATTTTTGAATTTACCCCGTGATTGTAATTTGAATTCAAAACCGCTTTGACTGCATCAAGGGCAGAATTTTTATAGCGCGTATACGGAATCATTTTGTCGCAGAATGCAATACTTTTTGCAAGATTTTCATCCCACGGAATCAAAATTGAATATCCGTCTGAAAAAATAATTAAAACTCCGTCAGAAGGATGCCCCGTGTAATACGGCATTGCCGGGTCGCGCTTTGCTTCGCTGTCTATAAAAACTGCGGCACCGGTTTTATTTTGAGTAAGATAGTCTGCAAGGGCGGCGCGGCGTTTTTTGTAAATCTGTTCAAGTTCCTGTTTTGAATATTCTTTCATTTTTATCTCCATGAAAAGCTGTGATTTTTTATGATTTATGATTTTCCGGATTTTTTTGAAATTCTTTTGATTTGCGCTAATCCGGAAATTTTTGAGTTTTTACTTTCGTTTTCTGATTTTTCTGATTATTACCATCACAATTGAATCTTTTGAAATTATGAGTTCAAGCACCCCGATTATAAAATAAATTACTGCAAGAATCAGGGCTGGAATTCCGTATGATATAATTCTGTTGTGACCTGCAAACCACACCGAAAATCCGAATTTTCGCAAAAAATAAACTGGAATTGCCGCAATCACAGAAAAAATCAGGATTTTGATTACGTAAAGAAGCGTGGCACTGGCAACTTTCCCGATTTTTATGGAATTCATTTTTTTCATAAAAATAAAAAGAAAAACCGTGTTTACTGCGCTGGCAAGACTCAACGCAAGTGCAATGCCATTGCCTTTCATCGGTAAAATCAAAACTAATGCCAGGACTACATTTGCGGCCATGCTGATAATTCCCGCCATTGTCGGAAGTTTTGTGTTTCCCTGCGCATAAAATGCCGGCGTGATAATTCTGTTCATAGCAATAAAGAAAAGTCCCGCAATATGCCAGCGGAATTCTCCGGTCGTGAGTTTTACGGAAAATTCGTCAAATCCGCCTTTTTTGTACAAAAGTGAAATTAAATCTTCGCCGCACACAAGACTGTAAAAAGTAACCGGAATTGTGATTACCGTGATAATTTTAATGGCCTGTACAAGAAGTTCGTTGTATTCGTCCCATTTTTTTTCGTGAGCAAGGCCAGATAAATCCGGAAGAATTACAGTCCCGATTGAAACCGCAAAAATCCCAAGAATTAACTCCTGGAGTCGCAGTGAATACTGAAGACTTGAAGCAATGCCTGTGCCTGCGCGGTTTGCCAGTGCCGTGGAAACTAAATCATTAACCTGGTAGGCGGCCATTCCAATAATTGTAGGGCCAATCAAGGCAAGCACTTTTCTTGTTCCCGGATTTGTAAAACATTTTTTGATTGAAGTAAATCCAACTTTCCAGCCGGTTTTTAACACAAACGGAAGTTGAAAAACGGCCTGAATACAACCGCCGGTCGTAACTCCGATTGCCATTGCCCTTGCCGCTGCCTTTGAAGCCTGTTCAGCATCACCAATTTTTGAAGTAAGAAGAGGAGTCAAAAGATAAGTTGCAAGTACAACCGTTGCATTAAAAAGCACCGGAGTAAATCCTGACGGAGCAAAAATCTTACATCCGTTCAAAATTCCCTGAAAAAATGCCGCGATAGAAATCAACAGCAGGTAAGGAAACATTACTCTTGTAAGGTAGGTGATTTCAGTTTTTTTCAAAAGCCAGTAGTTTAATTCTGCGGTATAATCTGCGGCGTTTACGTCCACCGGTTTTTTACAGAAAATCATTGCAAGAAGCGGTGTAACAAAAAATCCTATTACAACCACGCAACTCGTCAAAAAAGTAACCAGAGTGAACGTTGAATTAATAAAATCCTGGGTGTTTTTTTTATTTTCCGGAGAATCGCCGTCCGCAAGATAACCTTTAAAAGTTGGAATAAATGCAACGGAAATGCTGTTTTCTGCAAAAAGTCGTCTCAAAAGGTTTGGAATCATAAAAGATGTGGTAAAAGCATCTGCATAAAGGCCCGTTCCTAAGAATTTGGCCTTGGTCATCTCACGGATAAGGCCCATGATTCTGGAAGCAAAAGTCATCAGGGAAAGTACAATTCCCGAAGTTACAAGTGATTTCTTTTTATTTTGATTTGAATTTTCGTCCATTAAACGTGCTCGCTGTGTTTTGTTTTGGGGTATCTCTAAAAACTGAAAATTTCAGAGACTTTTGTAAAAGCATAATAACATTGAGAAAAAGTATCAATTAAACTATAATTTTCGAATGGCGAGACTCAGATTTTTTAATCGTGTGGGGAGGACAAGAATCATTCCTATTGGCTCAAAGATTCTTCTGCTTTTTGTAATCGTCCTTCTACTTTCCACATTTTCCACAAATTTCATCACAATTACGCTGGCGCAGCGTCAAACTTTGTCACTGAACAATACCGTTATGGTTCAGCAGTTAAAAGAACTTTACACGAATGCTTCAAATCAATATCAGATTTACAGTTTTTCTGGTGATAAGTACAATTCAATTCTTGCAATGCGTTCTGTTGCAAAGTCATCGTTTTTTTATCCTGACAGCGTTGCACTTGGCGTTACAAAAGACGGCAAAATTGATTTTCTTGCCTGCAATAATAATGATTTGTACTGGTCAAAATTTGTTGATGTCGATGCACTTGAAAAACTAAATCAGGATGCGGAAAACGGCATAACTGAAGGTACAATTAGTTTTAAAACTTTGGGCGGGGAATATTCGGGAGTTTATAAATATCACGAAGACTGGAACTGTTACTTGATTCGTGCGGAAAATCGTGCCGATCTGGAAAAAAATTCACGGCAGATTTACGTTTACATTTCCATTTTGATTGTGATTTTTACGATTATTTTCCTTGTGATTGCCTGGATTATCATCAGAAAAGAATTTCAGCCACTGAATAAATATACAAACGAACTGATTGCCATGCAGAAAAAAAATCAGCTGAACCTCATAGACCTTTCTGATGCTCAAAATGATGATGTTTCTTATATGGCCGCGTCGTTTAACAATCTTTCGTCATCGGTTAATAATTTGCTGGGGACTTTTCAGAAATTTGTAAGCAAAGACGTCGTTTCAAAAGCATATTCGGAGCAGGGCATTGCCCTTGAAGGAAGTCAGCAGGAACTCACAATGCTTTTTTCTGATATAAAAAGTTTTACTTACCGTACGGAAACTTTGGGAAACGACATTATTGATGTTCTGAACGTTCATTACAGTGGCGTAATTCGTAAAGTTCACGAAAGTAACGGCGTCATTTGTTCAATAATCGGGGATGCAATTCTTGCAATTTTTGGAAAACTTGAATCTCAAAAAATAAAATCACTTGATGCTGTCGAAGCGGCCTGGAATATCACCCGTGAAACCGCCGCCCTCCGTCAGTTTATGATTGCAAAACGTGAAGAACTTGAAAAAACTCGTAAGTTAAATCCTGCGGAAGAAAAAGTTTTTGAGGCAGTTTTGCTTGACGTTGGCGTTGGAATTGATGGCGGAACAGTTTTTTACGGAAACATTGGTTCAAATGAGCACATGGCAAATACCGTAATTGGCGATAACGTAAATTCGGCCTCAAGACTTGAAGGATTAACTAGAATTTATCATTTGCCGGTGATTGTCAGCGAATACGTAAAAAATGAAGTTGAAAAACAGTCAAAACGATATAAATTTTACGAAATTGATACGGTTCAGGTAAAAGGCAAAACTCAGGGCAAAAAGATTTTTTATCCTTTTGATACTCAGGATGTTGACAGTAAATATATGCCATCTTACGAAATTTTTGAGCAGGGCCTTGCCTGTTATTATGAAGGTGACTGGAAATCTGCCAGAAAATACTTTAAGCAGTCGGCATTGCCGGTTACGGATCTTTTTTTAGACAGAATGGGACGGGCAAATCCTCCTGAAAACTGGAGCGGAATATGGACAATGACGACAAAGTAAAAAATAACGAACTTCAAAATGTTGATTGTCACAAGGAAGTTTTGTTTTTTCTGAATGATAAACTTGCTCAACTTCAGCAAAGTGGCGCGAAAAATTCCTATAATCTTGAGGAAGAATTTGCCAAAACAAAGAAAAATCACAAATGGTCAATAAAAATAATTCTTCTTGCGGCGGTTTTAGTCGTTGCCGGCCTTACAGTTTTGATTTCTTTTTATGAAATAAAGAAAAACCGCCAGTTAACCGTTTCGCTTGATTCCTTTTCTGATTTGAATTTGAAAAACGTCATCGACACGGTTACTTCTGTTCAGACAAATTATGAAAATTCCGTGAAGGCAAAAAGTTCTCTGGAAAGTAAAAAAAATATGGCTCAGAATAATGCAAAAATTCAGTACGAAAATGAAGTTTTTATTCTGGATTCTTTAAAACTCAAAAATAAAAAGGATTATGACGAGCGCCTTGCCAAAATTAACGAAAGTTACGATCAGTCACTAAAATCAATTGACGCGGAATATGATTTTCAGATTCTTGAAGTTGAAAAACAGATTGCCGAGTATAAATCTCAGATGGAACAGTTTGATTCTTCAAAATTGAAGGCGGTTGAAGAACAAAAACGAATTTTGGACAGTGAACGCGCGCTTTTTCAGCTGGAACAGCAGCAGACCGTGGAACTTTACGAAAATCAGATTAAGGAACTTGAAAACACAATTCAGATTTTGCAAAACACGAATTCTGACGAAATCCGAACTGCATTGTCAGAAATGATTACACGCTACGAAGCCGAAATTGCGCTTTACGACCCGGTCATAAAAGATCAAAAAGGAAAAGAAATTATTGCAAAGGCAAATTTGATTTTGCAAAATGAAAACGAAGCCCTTGCCACCGCCGAAACTCAAACTGAAGAAAATAAAACGGCTGGCGAAACTACCCAGACTCAGATTGATTTGAATTCCGTTTCCGAAATTAAAGATTTTTATTCCGATTATGAATATCTTGAAAAAATCTTAACTGCATTGCCACACAAAAATTCACTTTTGCGCTATATAAATGCTTCAAAAACGCTTTCTGAAAAAATGTGCAAGGTTCTTACGGAAACTTCAAATAATTTAAAGACCGAAAATGATTCTTTACGTCAGGCAAATCAGCAGCTTTTTGAAAAAAATCAGAAAACTACGGAAGAATTGAACGCGGCCCGCCAGGAAACGGAAGTAAAACTTCAGCAGCAGAAAAATGAAATGCTCAGCGAAAATCAAAAAATGTACGAAAGTCTGCTTTTGTCACTAAAGGCGCAGGCAGTAATTTTAAACGCTTCTTCTGCCGATAAAATAACAGTATACGTGTCGGATTCTTCCCGTGAGTCAATCGGGGAAGAGGGCTGTGCCGCTGAAATTAAGGCGGGCAGAACAACAATAAAAGGCACCGTAATTAAAAATTCAGAAAATCAGTTTATTTTTACGCCGGATTCAGATAAAAACGGAAATCCTGTGGAAATTGACCTTTCACAGTTGTTTTTTGGAACTGTCGTAAAATTAAAATAGGCCAGGACGGGCAAGAAAGAATGGAAGATAATACAGAATTTTCACAGACTTTACAGACAATGCTTTTAGAAAAACAAAAGTGGTTTACGGAAGTACAGCTGGGCGAACTTTTTAATGATTATAGACTTCTTCACACTTGCGTAAAAAATATTTATGACATGCTCATAAAAAAGACATTGATTGATCAGGATCCTTACCGTCTGGATAAGAGGATTACTTCAATTGAAATTCCGGCAACAAGCGCTTTTCCGGATTCTGATAATTCAAAAGCACTTGGAATGCGTTTTTCTGATTACGAAGTAATGCTTGATTATATTTGCACGTACTATAAATTCACTCTTGATACGCTTACAATTCCGGAAATCAGAAAACTTCTGGAGTTTAACGCCTGTTTTGACTGGAAAAGCATAACGACGAACAGTTCAAAATCTAACAGCCGTGCCCTTGCCGCAGTTTTGAATCAGGCAAGAATTAATGCACCCGGCGTAATTATCAGCATGATTAACGATAGCGTTACAAAAAGCGAAAAAGCTATGGACGCGATAAATGCAAAATTAAATGAACTGGGGATTTTTCAGCGCGAGGCCTTTAAAGGTCAAATCCGCCGTGAAATTATTGCCAACCCTGATTTTAACCGCGCAAAAGCTTATGAATCTGCGGATGCGGAACTTGCGGAAATAAAAAGACTTTACTCAAAAATCATCGGAAAGAAAAAAACATTCTATTCAGATTTGATTAACGAAATTATTGATGAAGATTTAGGAAGTAATGCCCTGCGGCTTCGCGAAAATGTACTGAAAAAGCTTGCAATCAAAGGTAAAGTCGTAAAACAGGAAAAAAAGAAGGCCGGAGTTGACCCTAGAAAACTCCTGATGGACACGGTTTTTTCTCTTGGTGGCGTTGCGCCGGTTTTAATGCAGTTGAATATAAAACTTTCTGATAATTTTGGTCATCTTTATTCAGAAAAAAAAGGATTTTTTGCGGGAATTGGCAGACTTTTCCGCCAGGCTTTTAAAATGAAAAAAAAGGAACATTATATCAACCTCAAAATTGTAGAGGCAAAGAATGGTTCCCTTCGTAACGAAAAAATTGCCGTTTCGGAAGTTCTTGCAAATATTGCTCAAAAAACAAGAATTTACACCGGAATTGCAAACAAAGGCATTGAATATCAAAAAATAGAAGCGTCATCAACGGATGCAATAATAAATTTTGTAAATCATCAGATTTCTGAGTGCCAGTCGCTTTTTACAATAATAAACGCGCTTGATGCTTACTTTAAAACAGAAATTGATGTTCTCTTAAGACCAAAAATGAAAGGCCTGCAAATAGATCTTTCTTCGTTCAGAAATATGATTATTGCCGTAAACAAAAAACGCAGTGAATTTATTTCAACAAAAGAAGAAATTGATCAAATGAAAAAACTGGGAATTGCTGATGTTTAAAAAATCATTTTTTTTTATTTTGTCTTTAATTTTTTTCTGTAGCGCGGTTTTTGCGCAGGATAATTCAGATTCTGAAGATGAAGGCGTAGAAAATCTGCTTGAAGAAGAATCTGAAAATGAAAATTCTGCCGTGAATTCTGCTTTACAGGATAATTTTGTAATCATTGAACCAGTCCGCGAGCATGAATTAAACCCGCACCTTACATCTTATTCCATTGACTGCCAGATTCTTACGGGACTTTACGAAGGACTTTTTACTTACAATCCTGTTTCTCTTGAGCCGGAATATGCCCTGTGTAAGAACTACAAAATTTCGCGCGATAAAAAACGAATGACCTTTACCCTCCGCGACGATGCTTATTTTTCTAACGGCAAACAAATTAAGGCTTCTGACGTCCGTGATTCCTGGATGCAGCTTCTTGAAACTCCAAACGCGCCGTATTCTTCACTTTTTGATATTGTCCGTGGCGCAAAAGATTACCGTAATGGAAAAGGAAGTCGTGAAAATGTGGGAATTGTTGCCACTTCGGACTTTGTGCTTTCCGTTTATTTAACGAGCCCTGCAAATTATCTTCCGCGAGTCCTTTGTCATACGGCGTTTTCTGTCATAAATTCAAATCCTACCGTTTATTCTGGGGCGTTTACCCTTGATGATATGGAGGACGGCATTCTGATTCTTAAGAAAAATCCTTTTTACTGGGATTATAAAAACACTTATTTAGAGCAGATTACGATTATTCAGTCTGATGATGCCGATGAAAATGCGTTTTATTTTAATTGCGGACTTGCAAATTGGGTCACCGGGGACATTAATACTCAAAAACTTTTAGATACATCTTCAATTCAGCTTGGCGCTCAGTTTGGAACTTCGTATTTTTTCTTTAAAGATTCGTCAAAAAAGCCGTCAGAAAATTCTTTTGATGATACAGAAAATTTTTCTCCGTGGGATAAAGTTGAATTCCGTGCGGCCATTCTTGAAGCGTTCCCGTGGGATGACTTCCGTAAAAATGTTTATGTTCCGGCAACCACCTTTGTTTATCCGCTTACCGGCTATCCGACGGTAGAAGGTTATGATTACACAGACCCGATTGAAGCGTTAATCAAAATGGATGCGGCCCGCGAAAAATATGGCATTGAAAAAGACCAGATTATTCCGCTGACTTTTGAAATTTCGGAAAATTCAATCAGTGATGACAAACTTGAATCGTTCAAAAATGCACTCATTCCGCTTGGCGTTGAACTCACTGTCATCAAAAAATCCGGATTCAGATATTTTTCGGAAGTGGCGTCGTCTTCTTCTGACCTTTTTGTTTACAACTGGATTGGCGATTTTGCGGATCCTCTGGCGTTTTTGATGCTTTTTCAAAGTGATTCAACTTTAAACGATTCCGGCTGGAAAAATTCTGAATTTGATGAACTTATAAAAAAGGCCGCCGAATCAACTCAGGATTCTGACCGTTACGCGCTTCTTGCTCAGGCAGAAACAATACTTTTGGATAGCGCGGAAGTTATTCCGGTTTATCGTCCAATAACTTTTAACGTAATTGATTTAAAAGAAGTTGGCGGATGGTCGTTAAACGGTTTTGATTTACATTCGTTTAAATATATTTACAAAAAGCCGGAAATTTCCACAGTTGATAATATTGTGATGCGCTAAAATTTCCGCAAATTTTTCAAAATTACTATTAATAGAAACAAAAACTCTGTATAATGTTTCTCATGATAGAAACAATTTTTATTGAAGGGCTCATTTACGGCATTATGGTCCTGGGACTTTTTATAAGTTACAGAACTTTGAACTTTTGTGATATGACTGTGGACGGCGCCTTCCCGATGGGCGGCTGTATTCTGGCCACCTGCATTATGAACGGTGTACCGCCAGTTGCCGCGATTTTTCTGGCATTTCTGGGTGGCTGCCTTGCAGGACTTTGCACGACTCTTTTGTACACAAAACTTCGCGTACCGGATTTACTTGCCGGAATCCTTATGATGACAATGCTTTATTCAATTAATCTTAGGATTATGTCCAACCGGGCAAACGTTTCTTTTTTGCGCCTTGAAACAACTTTTTCCAGAATCACGACATTTTTTGAAAATAATTTCCCGTCCCTACCGTCAGAAACCGGAATTCTGATTTTTTTGGTCCTGTTCACTGTCATTTTTAAGTCAGTCCTGGATTTATTTTTTCACACGGATTTAGGACTCACAATGGGCGCGCTTGGTTCTAACGAACAGATGATAATTTCTAACGGCGTGAATCCTCAGATTGTGCGCGGCATTGGAGTGTGCTTTGGCGACGGACTTGCCGCGTTAAGTGGTGCTTTTGCCGCAATGTACAACGGTTTTGCGGATGTTGGAAGCGGAAACGGCGTTATCGTTAGCGGTCTGGCCTCTTTGATGCTCGGGGAATTTATCATCCGTTCAAATAAAATTGGCTGGCAGACTTTGCGCGTTCTGATTGGTTCAATAATTTACCGTGCCCTGATGTGCATTGCCCGTCGTTATGGTCATTACATCAACCTCACCGCGAATGATTTGAAATTTATTACCGGAATTTTGATTATCATTTGTCTGATTGTTGCAAGCCTGAAAGGAAAATTTGATTTTTCAAGACACTTAAAACGGCCGCGCGCGTAACACGATATTGCCGGTAAACACTAAATTCCGCGCGTAACACGATATTGCCGGTAAACACTAAATTCCGCGCACAAAAATGGGAGAATTAAAATGACAGAAAATATTGAAAATAAGCAACCAATGCTAAAATTGCAGGGCATCAGCATAACTTTTAATCCCGGAACTGCTGACGAAAACAAAGCCCTCAAAAATATAAATCTTGAAATTAACGAAGGCGACTTTATCACCGTGATTGGCTCAAACGGAGCGGGAAAATCCACACTGTACAACATAATTGCCGGCACGCTTTCGCCAACCACCGGAAAAATATTTCTCAAAAATAAAAAAACTGACGACGCCGCACTTGAATACACAGACATCACAAAAGAAAAAGAGTACAAACGCGCAAAATATATCGGCCGAATTTTTCAGAATCCGCTTTTAGGCACGGCCGGCAAAATGTCGCTGGAAGACAATATGATGATTTGCAGCAAAAAAGGCTGGAAGGGAATTAAAATCAGCCTGAACAAAAATGCCCGCGAAGAATTCAAAAATCAGCTCAAAAAACTGGATATGGACCTTGAAAATCGCCTGAACGACAACGTTGAACAATTTTCCGGCGGACAGCGCCAGGCGCTCACTCTGCTGATGGCCGTAATGTCAAAGCCCTCGCTTCTGCTTCTTGACGAACACACCGCCGCCCTTGACCCCACAAATGCCGCGCTCGTTATGGAACTTACAAAAAAATTCGCACAGGAATATCACCTGACCGTCATGATGGTCACGCACAATATGCAGCAGGCCCTCGACTATGGCAACCGTCTTTTGATGATGGACGGTGGCGAGATTATTCTTGACATCAGTGGCGCCGAAAAGCAAAAACTCACGCTCGACAGCCTTGCCCAAAAGTTCAAAGAAATTAAAAATCACGGCATGACCAACGATCAGATGGTTTTGCAATAAAATTTTACGGGCGCCACCTCCGCTGCGCTCCGGTCCGGGCTTTTGCGGTATAAAAATGCTTCGCATTTTTTCCGTCCAGCCACGCTGCGCGTGTCCGTCCCGCTAACGCGGCAGCAATCCCTGGCGCACAAGTCCAAAATTTAATTCATTTGCCGTTTTGTGTGTTATAATAAAACCAACCGTAAATCTCAGTACGGCACCGTGTCATTCTGAACTTGTTTCAGAATCCCAAACTTGAGTTTTTACGGCAATTCTTTGTAAAAAATTACAGCGAGGTAAAATTTATGGAAAAAAAAGATTTTATTGACTGCAGTCCTGTCAGATGGTTTGAAAAAGCAACATCATCAGTTTTAAAAACCGGCGAAATGGGACTTATCACTGCAAAAAAAGGATTAGGAAAAACTTCCGTACTTGTGCAGTTTGGCCTTGATGAATTGTTAAAAGATAAATCTTTAGTTCATGTTTCTTTTGATCAGAAATCTTCAAATGTAATTTCCTGGTATTCAAGCGTGCTTTCAGAAATTGCAAAGAAAAAACATATTTCAAATCTTGCTGAATTTGAAGACGAAATCGTAAAAAATCGTACAATTTTGAATTTCAATCAGGAAACTTTTACCCTGCCAAAAGTTGCAGCAACAATCAAAGCCTTAGAATCCGGCGGAATAAAAATTGATTCAATCGTCGTTGACGGCCTGGATTTATCCGCTGTTTCAGATGCTGACATTAAATCATTTGCAGAATTTGCGTCAAAAGAATCTTTGACAGTGTGGTTCAGTTACACTAGCGAAAGTGAATCATTAAAAGACACCCTCCCAGAAGAAAAATTAAAACTTTTTGCGACCGTTGCACACATCAGCGCAAGCGGCAAAGAATTAAGTTTAACTGTCCTAAAAAACGGGGACGGCAAAGTTCTGTTAGATTCAAAAACGCTTTTGATGAGTAAATAATGGGAGCCTCTAAAAATTGCAATTTTTAGAGATGCCCATAATAAAACGCTCTAATCTAAAAGATAGAACGTGTGTTATGCTGAATTTATTTCGGGATCTCATTTACAACAGATGCTGAAATGAATTCAGACAATAAAAGAGGCTGCTGGTAAAAAATCAGCAGCCTTTCTTTTTAATCTTCTTTCCACGGGAAAAGGAAAGATTTTAGTTTTCTTGGTCCTAAAAGTTCTTTGTCGTCGTAAAGTAATTCTTCCCACGGAATTTTACGGCGCTGACGTCTTGACTGCAATTCCGGATGAGCGTCCAGGTAATCATATTTGTAAAGACGGAGCCTTAGGGCATTTGTCTTTGCAACAAGAATTCCGCCAAAAGATGGAATAAAACCAACGGCAATAACAGAAATTACCGTGAGCAGCAAATCATACAAAAACATCAAAAGTGAAAATCCGGTGTTGTCAAAAAATATAATAAAGGATTTTTTAAGGCACTTTTTAAAATTATTGTGCATCAAAGAGCGGATTGGCAAAAACCACTGAATTGAAAGAAAATAGAAAAAATCAATCCAGATTACAACGGCGCCAAGAAAAACTCCCCAAAGTGAATATCTTGTAAGGAATTGTTCGCTCCAGTACTGGCAGACTGCAATGTAAGAACCAATGCCCACAACGGAATTCATAAGTCCAAAAAGCGCACCGTCCTTTATGCAGTGCGGAATGGCCTTAAAATAATCAACAATTTTTACACTGTCAAAGTTTGCCATTTTTGCACAGGAATCACCGAACGCAAAAATCAAAATGGAAATGAACATTGAAGCAACAATAATTATTCCAAAAAGAATCCAGTCATTTTGAAATTTATTTGCCATTGCTGTTAAAAGCCACAAAAAACCAACGAGCGAAAAAACGCAAAGCACATTTGTAATGATTACGGAAACAAGATTGTCCCAGGCATCACAAAAACTTTTCTTCATCATGAATCTAAACATAGTCTAAATTTAACAGGAAAAAATTGTAAAAACAATATAAAATGAAAAAGTCAGGTAAAAAATGGCAGAAGATTCTATTAATCAAAGTATTTCGTTAGTTTCTAAAATTCATTCACAGACGGCAGATTTTCTTGTGCAAAAGTTTAAAGAAAAAGGAATGCCGGATTTTGCATCGTCGCACGGAAATATTCTTTTTCAGTTGAGCAAAAACGAAAGCATGACGATGAAAGAACTTTCGCAAAAAATTAACCGTGATAAATCTACGACGACCGTGCTTGTGCGAAAATTAATTTGCGAAGGACTTGTAACTTCCGTGCCGGACAAAAATGACCGCCGCAGCCTGAAAATTCAACTGACAGAAAAAGGCCGCGAATACAATATTTGTACCGCACAAATCTCTGAAGAACTGATAGAAAACTTTTATAAAAATTTTACCGAAGAAGAAAAACAGAAATTCTTTGAATTTTTAAAACGTGCCGCAGATAATTTTGCGTAAGACATAAAAATAGTTTTATATCAAAGTATATTGACATTAGTTTTATATAAAACTATATTTCTGATTATGAAGAAAATAATTTTAGCGGTTTTGACTTTGAGCGTTCTGGTTTTTGCGGGCTGTTCTAAAAAAAGTTCTGGAAAAAATATTGCGGTTTTTGTGCCGGGAATTTGCGATAATTCGCCGGTTTATGCAATGCTTCGTGACGGCGTTGTGCAGGCAGTGGAAAATTACAATGCACAGTGCTCTGATGATAAAAAAGTGACTTGCCAGGTTATGGAAGCGGGCACGAATCAGGCTGAATGGGGCCCAAAAATTACTTCGCTGGCGGCAAGTGGCAAGTATGACGTTATAATTTCTTCAAATCCTTCGTTGCCGGAACTTTGTCTGCCGGTTTTGCAGCAGTTTCCGTCACAGAAATTTATTTTGATGGACGCAAGTCTTGAAGGAAATCCAAATTTTTATACGCTTTGTTACAATCAGTACGAGCAGGCCTATCTGACAGGTTTTATAGGCGGACTGATGTCTAAAACTCACAAACTTGGGCTGATTGCGGCGCAGGAATATCCGGTCATGAATAATATTTTGTATCCTTATTTTGAAAAAGGTGCAAAGTCCGCTGATTCAAATTCTACCGTGGAATTCAGAATTGTGGGCAACTGGTATGATGCAACGAAAGGCGCAGAACTTGCGGACGCTTTGATTGCGGGCGGGGTTGATGTAATTTTGCCGATTTGTGGCGGAGCGGCGCAGGGGGTTATAAATTCCTGCGTGAATGCCGGCGCTTACGTTACCTGGTTTGATGATAACGGATTTTCAAAGGCTCCGGGCACTGTAATTTCAAGTTCCGTTATGGAACAGAAAAAAATGACTCTGGAAGTTACAGAAAAATATTTAAATAATCAGATTGAATGGGGCAGGGCTGACATGGTTGGCCTTAAGGAAGGATACATAAAATTTATTGAAGATGATCCGCTTTATATTTCTGCCGTGCCGGAAAATGTGCGGGATAAAATGCATTCTGAAATTGAAAAAATCAGTTCTTACGGTCTGGAAAAATAATTAATGCTGGAACTGAAAAATATTTGTCTTACCTACAGTTACAAAAAAGTTCTTTGTGGCGTAAATGCCAGATTTGAAGAAGGAAAAATTTATTCACTTCTGGGCGAAAACGGTGCCGGAAAGTCCTCGCTGGCGCACATTATTTGCGGCGATTTGCGTGCGGATTCTGGAAGTTTGATTTTAAACGGCCAGGCATTGAATTTTGATTCTGCGGGGCAGGCACTAAAAAAAGGAATTGGCTGCGTTCATCAGCGGCCACTTCTTGCCGATTCAATTTCTGTCTGGGAAAATCTGCAGCTTGGAAACAATCATTTGAAAAAAAAGGATGCCGAAACTCTGCTCAAAAATCTGATTCCCGGCGTAAAAATGAAAACTCTCGTGAAAAATCTGAACCCTTCGCAGAAATTTTTTGTTTCTCTGACAGGAATTCTTTTAAAAAATCCAGAAATTCTTATTCTTGATGAGCCTACGGCGCTTTTGGAGCCTAAACAGGCGGATTTTCTTTTTGAAATTTTAAGGCAAAAAACAGTGGCCGGAATGACTATTCTTGTGATTACGCACAATTTGAACGAAGCAATTTGCAAAACGGACGGAATTGTGATTTTGCGGGACGGTAATGTGATAGCATCAGGAAATTCCCGCGATTTTACTGAATCAAAAATCCGTGCGCTGATGTTTGACCAGGCGAACGCGCACACTGCACCAGCGGTAAACACGGAACTTTCCGGCACGCACACTGCACCAGCGGTAAACACTGAACTTTCCGGCACTGACGCTGCACCAGCGGTAAACACTGAACTTTCCGGCACTGACGCTGCACCAACGGTAAACACGGAACTTCCTCCTCATTTCATTCAAAAACTTTACACAACGGAAGACGAGGACAGTCTGACGGGAATGAACAGTGACAAAATCCGGAAATTGCGAAAAGAGGGCACGGCAATTATCCCTTCTGACAGGACTTTTAGGGCATCAAATCCTGATTTGACAATTTTACAATTGACGACGACTTACAAAACCGGATTGTCAAAAAAAGCGCTTACCGAATATGCCCGGAAAATCACTCAAAAAGCCGGCGTAAATATTCATCTGGACGAAAAAGTTAATTGCCTTTCTGGCGGAATGTTGCAGCGCCTTATTTTACAGCGGGAACTTGATTTGAATCCAAAAAAAATTATTTTCTGTTCGCCGTATCAGGGGCTGGATAGCGATGCTGTTTGCAAACTCAATAAAATTATTGCCGGGCAGATAAAAAAAGGGACAAAAATAATTCTTGCAGGAGAACTTTCGTGAATCTTTATTATTTTGGAACAGCGCTTTCGCTTTCTGCACTTTATATGATTGCCGGTTGCGGAAGTCTTTTTGCAATAAAAAGCGGGGAATTTAATATGGGCGGCGAAGGTCAGATTTATGCCGGCGGCTTTATCTGCGCCATTTTTTTGAATTTTGCCGGAAAAATTAATCTTCCGGTCGTTTTGGCAGTTTTTCTTGCAATACTCGCCGCCTTTTTAATTTCCGGATTTCTTGCGTTTTTAAGTTCAATTTTAAAAAATTACAAAAATGCCTCGCCACTTTTTACCACTTTTATTATTTCCGCAGCCATTATTCCGCTGATTGACGGTCTTATTGCGGGGCCTTTCAGAACAAACGAAGGAAATCTGCTTTCCACCGCCTTTATAAATCAAAACTACAGATTTTTTTCCATTTTGCCGCCATCTTCTTGCAATGCAAGTTTGTTTTTTGCAGTTTTTTTGTGCATTGCACTTTATTTTTTCTTTGACCGTTCGTCTTTTGGCAGAAAAATCACGATTTTTGGAATTTCCCCAGAATTTTCAAAATATTCCGGATACAACAATTTTTTGATGAGAAATTTTTCCCTGTTTATTTCCGGAGGTTTGCATGGAATTTGCGGTGCAGTGGCGGTTTTGGGGACATATTTTACCTGCCATTCGGGATTTTATTCTGGAATGGGGTGGAATGCCCTGTCCGCTTCTCTTATTGCCGGTTCAAATCCTGTTTTGTTGATTCCGTCTTCCGTTGTGCTTGCTTTTATCGTCACTTATGCCGACAAATTTGCGCTTTTTAATAATCTTGGATTTGATATTTCGTCCTTAATTCAGGGAATTATACTTTTTATGATTGGATTTTGTTTAAAAGGTTCTGTATTTGCTGATTTTGCGAAAGAATTAAAAACTTCAAGTCTTAAAAAAAGAAATCAGGGGGCACAAAAATGAATCCTTTGGCAATAATTTCTTCGGCCTGCCCTTTGATTTTGTGTTCGGCGGGGGCACTTTTTAGCGAATACGCGGGCATTCTTTCGCTTTTTCTTGAAGGATTGATTTCCTTTTCCGCATTTTTAACTTACACGTTCACAATTTTTACCGGAAACGCACTTTTGGGCCAGGTAATTTCTTCCCTGATTTGCGTGATTTTAGTTTTTGGCGCATCACTTTTGATAGAAAAATTTAAGGCAAACCATTTTATATGCGGAATTGCCTTGAATTTGATTTTTTCTGCACTGATTTCACTATTTTCCTTTTTGATTTTTAAAACGCGCGGAGTTTTAAGTTCGTCTTTGTTTAGTTTTGATGTAAAAACGGTAAGAATTATTACGATTTTTGTAACCGTGATTTTTGTTGCCACCGGAATATTTTTTATTTCTAAAACAAAGGGCGGAATTTATCTTCGCATTACCGGCACTGATTCTGAAGTTTTAATGGCAAAAGGCGTGAATCCACAATTTTACAGAATTTTGTCCTGGTGCGTGGCGGCGTTTTACGCAAGCCTTGCCGGCGGATTTTTAGCGTTCAGGATTTCAAGTTTTGTCCCGAATATTGCAAGCGGAAGAGGCTGGATGGCACTGGCGGCGGTTTTTCTTGGCAAAAAAAAGCCCTGGAAAATTGTTCTTGCAGTTTTGATTTTCTGTTGTGCAGAAATTTTTTCTTCTGTGATTCAAAATTTTATTTCTGTGCCACCGGCAGTTTTGCTGAGTTTTCCGTATTTAATTGTAATTTTGATGATTGCCGCAGGCAAAAAACACGGCGAAAATTAAATTTCTGGACTTTGCGTAAGGGAGTGGAGCAGCGGCGAAGTTTTTTTCAAAAAACGAAGCCGAGGCCCGCAGGTGTGCTATTTGCACGCCGAGGACCTTGCGCGTTAGCAAACTGCGGAAGGCCCGACCCCGGCAGGCAGTTTTTCTGTGCATAAAAAAAGACTGTCTAAAAAGTAATGTCATACTGAATTCATTTCAGCATCTATATTTAGCGTATAGATTCCAAAACAAGTCCGGAATGACACTATATAAACTTATTAGACAATCAATTGCCTGCCGGGGTTACGCCCAGAAAAAATTAATAAGCGGCAAGAATTTTATTCAACTGTTCTTTGCCAATAATTCGCAGGAAACTGCCAAGGCGCGGGCCTTGGTCTTTGTTTATGAGTGCTTTGTACATTGCATTGAAAAGTGCTTTTGGTTCAATCTGCATTTCCGTTGCAATATCGTACATTGCTTGCTGACATTCCTTATCAACCTGGAAAGTGTCAAGTTTTGGAACAACTTCGTCACGAACGCGTTTAACTGCAAGCGAAAGTTTTTCGTCCAGGTCGGCTTTACTTCCGTCCGTTCTGAGCGCAAAACAGAAATCCGGGGCACAATCAGGTGCAGAATGTTGAATCCAGAACCATGCACAAGCGGCACGGCGACGCAATCTTTCTTCCTGTTCAGGTTTTACATTGCCCAAAGACTTAATTACAGAATCAATATTGCCTGAATGAATCTGCAACAAAGTAGAAAGCATACGGATTGTAATCTGATAAGGCATAACTTCAGGAATTTTTCCGTCAATCTGAGAAAGCATATAGATGCGCTTTTCTTTATTGAACTGTTCGTCGTTCTTTGCCTTGTCTACGCCGTAAACAATTCGTTCGGTTTTGTCGTAATCTTCGTAAACTTTAAGAACATCCATATCAAATGAAATGTCAAATTCTGTATTTGGACGAGTTCCGGCAAAAATGTAGCGAAGAACTTCTGCCTGGTAAACATCAAGAGCATCCGGCAATGCAATAACTTTTCCTTTTGATGATGACATCTTGCCAGGAACGCCTTTTAAATTTACAAAGTCGTAGCGCATTGTGATTGGCGCGTCCCAACCGTAAATCTGTTTTGAAACAAGTTTTGCAGTATCGTAAGAACCACCCGGAGAAATATGATCTTTTCCGCCCGGTTCAAAAACAACTTTTTCTTCGTTCCATCGCATTGGCCAGTCAACACGCCAGCCTAATTTTGCGCCCTTGAATGTTCTGATGTCCGCAGTTTCGCAGTTGCCACATTCACATTTGTAAGAAATTCCGTATTCTCCGTCATAACCGGTAATTTCTGTAGTATCTTTCTGACACTTTCCGCAGAAAATTGCTACAGGCCAGTAAACATCTTCCGGCTTCATTTTGTGCTGATCGTCGCGGTATTCGTTAAGGCAAGCCTTGATTGTTTCGCGATTCTGCATTGCCTTTTTCATACCTTCTGTGTAGCGGTTTGCACGGTAGCGACTCGCCTGGTAAAGAAATTCCGGTGCAATTCCAACGCGTGGCAGTTGAGTTTCAATATCAACTTCGTGATGGCGGGCATAATTTTCGTTACGACCGGTTGTATCAGGCACTTCTGTAATAGGGTAGCGCAGATATTTTTCAAGAATTTCAGGATCCGGCATATTTGCAGGAACTTTTCTGAAAACATCATAATCGTCCCAGGAATAAATAAAACGTACATTTTTGCCGCGGTCGCGCAGGGCACGTACAACTAAATCAACAGTAATAATTTCGCGGAAGTTTCCAAGGTGAACAGTTCCCGACGGTGTAATTCCGGAAGCACAAGTATATAAATCCAAATCACCCTTTTCGCGAATAATTTTGTCTGCCATCTGGTCAGCCCAGTGACACAATAAAGCTTTGTCTAAATCTTTTTCCATAGTTCCGCAATTATAATAAATTTTGCCTTTCTACTCCATAAGTTATTTTTCAGGAGCTTGCCTTGCATGTCTGCTACAATCCCTAAGCCGCAGAGCTTAAAATTTTTATGGAAAGTACAAAATATACAAATAAAATGTAACGTTAAAATAAAAAAGGTCCTCCGTTTTATCAGAAGACCTCTTTTATTTGAGCTACACTGGATTCGAACCAGTGACCCACGCCTTAAAAGGGCGTTGCTCTACCTACTGAGCTAGTAGCCCAACTCATTCTTGCGAATGTTTCTATAATATATAGGAATCGAGATTTTGTGTCAACAGCGCAAATACAAATTTTTGGAAAAAAAATAAAATTTTTTATAGCTCGAACTGTAGTGCAGTCCCAGAAAAATATAAAAAAACTTGCACGGCATTGTTTTTTCTTACGACGTTTAAAAAGCGTGTTATAATATTTTTATGTTCAAAGCTATTTTAAGAAAGATTTTTTCAGCATGTTTTTTGTCGGTTTTGGTGTTTTCTTCTGTTTCCTGTGCAGCAGGCAAACTTGAACGTAAATCTGTAAAAATAGATACTTCCTGGAAGTTTAAAGCTGGGGATAATTTAAGTTATGCTTTGCCTTCCTATGACGATTCTTCGTGGCAAAGTAGAAATGACCTTAAAAAAATCAGTTTTGACGAAATTGGAAATTATTTCTGGGTTCGTTCTACAATTTCTGTGCCGGCGGACCTTTCTTCCAAAGATTTGTGGCTTGGTTTTAAAAAATTCAATGCGGCAGCGGAAGTTTATGCGGACGGTGTTTATGTAGGTTCGCGCGGAAAAATGCCGCCTGCAGTAAATATCAAAATAGAAGAGGAAGATGACATTCATATTCCGGAAAGTTGTATTAAGGACGGAAAAATAAATCTTGCAATACGTTTTTATCTTCCGGGTAACAGTTTTACCAATCCTGATTTGCATCTTGATAACGGCGACCAGGCTTTCTTTCAAAATACGGTAAAGTCGCAGTTTAATCAGAAGATTTTTATAATGCTTGCAGTTGCTTTGTTCTTTGTTATTATTTATTCGCTTCTGCAATATCTTGTTGATAACCGGGATTCTGCGTATCTTTATTTTATTTTAAGTGTAACTTTTATTATTTTTTACTTCCTTGATTTAGGTTCTCAGAATCAGTTTTTCAGCAGTTATAATTTCCAGCGTTCTATTACAAGGTGCTGTCTTGGCATTGGAATGAGTTTTATGATTCTTTTTATGAACCGCTTTTTTAACAGAAATCACAAAAAATTTGTTACGGTTCTTACGGTTTTCATTTCTGCACTTCTTTTTATTTTATTCATGGCAAATATTGGAAAAGATGCCGTTATTGATACTCTTTTTCTTGTTGGACTTGTGGTTGTTGTTGGCACAATTGCTTACGGTTTTGTCTGTACAATACAGGCTATAAAACGCGGTCAAAAGGATGTTGCGCCAATTCTGATTGGTTTTATTCTTGGAACTGCAATTGCCGCTCACGACATTATTTATCAGGTTATTGGAATTGTGCCGTTTATGTGGATTCAGGGACTTGCTTTCTTTGTTCTTGATTTTTCAATTTTTATCACACTTGCAATCAGGCAGTTTAAATCAAAACACGATGTAAAAATTCTTGCTGACGAAACTGCAAAGCAAAAGGAAAATTTAAGTCAGATTATTGAAAATGCAAAGAAAATGGCAGATGAATCAAATCAGATTGCCGCTGCATTAAGTGAATCTGTTGGCATTGTAGTAAGGACTTCTGAGCAGACTCAGTCAAAAATTAATGATATTAACGTTGCAATTGCAGAACAGACACGCGTCAGAACTGAAACTGATACTGCCGTTCACAATCTTACGGGCTTTCTTGATGAACTTTCGCGCGAATTTGATACTGAAACGGAAATTATTTCTAAAACCGTAAAGCAAACTCAGGATGTTATTGACGGAATTACAACGGTTGGCGAAGGTGTTTATACCGCGGCAGAATTTACAACTTCTTTGAGTAGTCTTACAAAAGAAAGCAGTGAAGAAACTAAAAACCTCATCAAAGTTATGGATCAGGTGCAGGCTTCTTCTAATGAAATTCTTGGCGTTGTAACAACTCTTGATACTTTTGCAAATAAAATTGATTTACTTTCTATGAACGCAAGTATTGAAGCGGCACACAGTGGCGTTGCCGGCAAAGGATTTTCTGTTATTGCGCACGAAATTAAAAATCTTGCCAGCCAGACTCAGCAATGGTCCGCAAAAATCGGAGAAATTATTACAAGCGTAATCGGTTCTATTGAAGAAAGCGCACGAATGGCTAAAAAACTGGACGGTGCCCTGTCAAAAATTAACGAAGGTTCCGTAATAAGTGCTCAGAAAGTAAATTCTGCATCTGATGGAATGAAAATTCAAAAACAGGCCGGCGATGCAATCACCGAAGATTCTAAGATTTTGTATCAGTCTGCGGACAAAATGCAAAAAGAAGTTAAAAATCAGAGTAATTTTTCGGCAAAGGTTCTTGGAAATATGGAAGCACTTTCTATTGCGTCAAATTCCGTTAATTCTGCAAGTGAAGAAATTGCGAAAGAATTTGATTCTTTGAATCAGGAAGCAAAAAAATTGAACGAACTTGCAGAACGAACTTCAATTTCCGCTCAGGAACTTTTAAAACTTATGGAAGAAGAGTAAAAATCTTGCGGGGCAATAAAAAAGCCCCTGAAAGAGGCCAGATAATCTCCGGCACAAGTAAGATCTTCATACCGTTGCTTTCTTCCGAATCTGGCGGGGTTTTGAAGGATACTTTGCGGAGCATCTGACCTCATTCAGAAGCTCGTCATAAATTAAAATTAACATAAAAAATAAAATTTTACAATAAGACATATTTTTAAATTTTTTAAGGCAAATTGTGTAATTTTTAGACTTTGGAGTAGGGGAAATCCCCTATAAAATAAAAACAACTATAGGGGAAACTTTATGAAAAAGATTTTAAAGGCAGTTTTGGCTGCTTCACTTTTTGCGTTTTTATTTGCATCTTGCCAGTTTTTTTCTGGAAATTCTGGAAGTGGCACGGAATCATGCGGTAGTTCTGAAATTACTACAACGGAAAGTACCATTACTTATGATTGCGGTGATTTTGTAATCAACAATACCGGCACATCCGTAGATTTTGTAAAAAATATGGGAATGGGCTGGAATTTGGGAAATACCCTGGACGCAACCGCCGCTGATTCAACATCAGATGTAACTTCTTCTACAAATACAGAAACTTACTGGGGCATGCCAAGCACAACAGAGGCAATGATTAAAGCCGTTCACGTTGCTGGATTTAAGACTATCCGTATACCTGTCAGCTGGCACAACCATATTTCTTCTGTTTCTGACGGAACTTACACAATTAATTCTGATTGGATGGACAGGGTAAAAACTATTGTGGACTGGGCTTACAATGACGGAATGTGCGTTATCATAAACATTCACCACGACAATATGCCAATTTCTACGATAAAAAACACAAAGGCTTACGGTTACGCCCTTTCTGATGATTCTGATATTCAAACAACTTCTATCAATTACATAACATCTGTCTGGAAGCAAATTGCCACGACTTTTGCTTCTTACAGCGACGCCCTCATTTTTGAAGTTTTGAATGAACCTCGCGACAAGGACGGTGAGTGGAAGGGAAATGAATGGTGGACAAATTCCTCTGAAATGATAAACGTAATCACAAAATACGAAAACGAAGCAATTAAGGCAATTCGTTCGGTTAGTGGAAACGAAACGCGCTACATCATGGTGCCAGGTTATGCCGCAAGTGGTTCTGATAGTTCAATACTTGCCCTTTACACTTTCCCGACAGATTCAAATACCGCGAATGGAACAAACAAATTGATTCTTTCGGCACACGCATATTCGCCATACGCTTTTGCCATGTCTGATTTTTCAGACACCACTTTTGATTCAAGTGACGCGAGTCAGCTGACAACGATTTTCAATTATCTTAAAAATAATTACGTTTCTAAAGGAATTGGCGTTGTAATGGGCGAAGCGTCTGCTTCTGATAAAGAAAACACTGCAGAGCGCGTAAAATGGGCTAAGGATTATTATTCAAAGGCAACGGCAGCCGGAATTCCGGTTGTTTTGTGGGATAATATGTGTACTTATGCAAGTACTGGTGATTCAACTTCCGGCGAAAACAACGGATATTTTAACCGCAAAACTTTGAAATGGTACTTCCCGGACATTATAAAGGCAATGGGCAGCCAGGTTTATGATGATTATGCAACAAAAGTTTTAATTGCCGGCGAAAGTTCAACTGATAATGATGATTCTGGAACAAGCGGAGATTCTGATTCTGATAGTACAACTTCTGAAGATTTTGATGATTCTACAAAGACTTTGACTTCGCTTTTTTCTGGAACATACGAACTTGCCTGGAAAACAAATAAAACTTTGGAAGCAAGCCTTTTTTCTAATGCAGATGAAAATTCCTATTTAAAATTTGAATCAACTGACGTAACTTCTTACACGGCAAATTACGTAAACTTAAAGTTACAGGCAGGTGACTGGTCAACAGTCTTTTATAATGGAACCTGTAAAGGCGGAAAAACAGGGGACGAGATTCTTGTACCAGCTTCTGCGGAAGGAACATTCTATTACAAGCCTACTAGTTCTGAGTGGACAGAAATTAAATCTAAAGGCATGATAGTTTACGGTTATGGAATGACTATCACTGCCATAACACTTGCTTACTAAGAGTAAATTTTTTACCAAAAAGCCGGCCCGAGGCTGGAGCAGCCGCGAAGGTTGTTGCAACAACCGAAGCGGAAGCCCGGAGGCGCGCTATTTGCACGACGAGGACTTTGAGGGCTACCGAACTGCGGAAGGCGAGTTACACGCGGCACTAGCCCCAAATTCTAAAAAAAATCTTTTAAGTCGTGGAATTTAAAATAAATTGCGTTTGTTGTATACTTTTGAGTATGGAAAAATTAATTTTAAACAACTACGGAAGTTTTGACGTTGAATTTGTGAAGGGTAAAGGCTCTACGATGTGGGATGCCAGCGGTAAAAAGTACATTGATTTTATTGCCGGCATTGGTGTTAATTGTCTTGGTCATAATTATAAACCTTTGGTTCGTGCGGTGCAGAAACAGGCGGCGCGGCAGATTCATATTTCAAATTATTATTTTTCGGATGTTGGATTAAAATTTGCAAAGGCTTTGCTGGAAGTTACCGGTTTTGAAAAAGGATATTTTGGAAATTCCGGGGCGGAAGCTAACGAAGCGGCACTGAAACTTGCCAGAAAGTACGGTTATTTGAATGGCGGAGAAAAACGACGCACGATTGTGACTCTGAAAAATTCTTTTCACGGAAGAACGCTTGCCACTTTGACTGCAACTGGCCAGGATAAATTTCACCCGGCATGTTTTGCGCCTTATGCGGAATATTTTAAAACTATTGAAGCAAATGATTTTGAAGCTTTAAAGACTGCTTTTGATGATACGACAGCGGCACTTTTGATTGAATGTATTCAGGGCGAAGGCGGAGTAAATCTGATTGATAAGGAATGGGCACAGGCTGCGGCAAAAGCTGCGCGCGATGCAGGTGCAATTGTTATGGCGGACGAAGTTCAAACCGGAGTTGGCCGTACAGGTGCTTATCTTGCAAGTGACTATCTTGGATTTGAACCGGAAGTTGTGACTTTGGCAAAGGGAATTGCCGGTGGTTTGCCAATGGGCGCTTGTCTTTTCCGCGGTAAGGCAGCAGATGTTTTTGTTGCGGGCGACCATCAGTCAACTTTTGCGGGAAATCCTTTGGTTTGCGCGGCTGGACTTGAAGTTATTAATGCTTTAACAACTCCAGGATTTTATGACAGAGTAAATCACGCCGGAGATTATATGCGCGGACAGATTTCTTCCTGGAATTTGCCGATTGTAAAAGACGTGCGCGGACGAGGCCTTATGATTGGAACTCAGATTGCGCCGGAAATTAAACCGTTTGACATTGAAGTTCGCTGTCTGGAAAAAGGACTTTGTACTACAACCGCCGGTAAAGATGTAATAAGATTTTTGCCGCCACTCACAATTTCGGACAAAGAAATTGCAGAAGGACTTGCGATTTATAAAGAAGTTCTTGAAGAATTCTGTAAGTAAAAATTTGGACTGGGAGTGCAGAGCCTGTAAACCAGATTCTGAAATGAATTCAGCATGACACTGTGCCTAAAAAAAATCCTCCGTGCCGTAAAAAATGGTACGGAGGATTTTTTTATGCCTTTTTACAAATCTTATAACGCTCCGTCAGCAGAACCGTAATAGAATGTAACTTCGTAAGTTTTTATTGAAGAAAAGGAATCTTTGTTAAAAATGCAGGCACTACAGCCTTCAGTTGACCCGTCAACAGTGCGCACACCGGCTGGGATATTTGTTACCCATTCGTTGTAAAGATTTGCGCGGGTAGTGTTGTTGCCGTCGCTGGTAGTGTAGTTTTTCTTTGTCAAAGGAATTTCCTTGTCATTTACTTTTATTGACCGGATTTGAATAATCCAGTCCGGGTGCAAAGCTTCGCCGTTCGCAATTCCCAGTGCAGAAAAAGAAACCCCGTTCGCCTTGCCCATGCCGTTGGCCTTCATCGTAGAAAAATCAAGTTTTACAGAATATTCGCCCGGTTTTTCAATTGCAGTATCGGTTGCAGTCAAATCTTTTGATTTTGAAGAAGGTTTATATTCATCACCAACCGAATAATTTACACCCCAGGAAGAATCAGCGTACATCAGATATGCAATCGCAATGTCCTTGCGGCCCTCCAGACTATTGCCAGTCAAAGAAGTCGGGGCATCTTTATAAGCCTTTGCAAACCGCTGATGAGCAGATTCCTTTACAATAGAAGGCTCAACCGAATCTTCAAAAGTGAAAGCGTGCGAAAGATAAAGTTTTGCGAAATCTTCGTTAATCAATTTTGCCTTTGATTTATCATAATAACAGGCCGTTCCAGTATCCCACAAAACAGGACAGAAACCGTAATAATCACATTCATCAAGGAAAAGCGAATGATAAAAGTTCGTGGCAGTTTTAAAATCAGGATTTGGAAGAACACCGTATTCGCCAATCACAACGCCAACACCTTCATCAACAGTAAAGCGGGTAAGCAGTTTGAGCGTAGTGTCCATATCGCCAATGTCGCCCTTAGAACCCCAGTCATCGCCTTTGCCAATACAAAGCGGAGAAGGATCATAATAATGAACGGAAACAATCAGTTTGTCGTCCGCAGAATCCTTAGGCAACTGCCATCTGCTGTCTACAGTTTTGCGCACATCAGTGTTATATCCCGGAATAAGAAGATAACGCTCAGAATTGTTGCCGCCGGTAGAACGTACAGTGTCCACAAAAATCTGATTCACCATATTTGCGGTAGTGTAGAGTTCTTCCTTAGAAAGATAACCACTGTTCCAGCATGAACGAGTATCGTTTAAAGAATCACCAGTTTCCTCGTTACCGCCTTCAAAAATCAAATATTCATCGTAATTTTTAAAACGGTTTGCAATCTGAGTCCACATTGCCTTGTAAAGTTCCTTTGCACTTTCGCGGATTTCTTCAGTCCAAGAACCAAACATTCCCCACCAGGCACCATCCCAGTGATCATTTATGATAACGTACATACCTTCATCAAGAGCCCAGCCGACAATAGTTTCAACACGGTCAAGATAAGAAGAATTAATCACATAATCGCCAGAATCATAAGCCATGGCATTAGTCCAGGCAACAGGAATTCGCAGAGTGTCAAAACCAGCTTCAACAAACCCTTGAATCATCTTCTGAGTAGTAATAGGCTGACCCCAAAGCTGTTCGTAGTAAGTAGCATCGCGGTTAACCATAGCGGCACTTGAACGATAAGCTTCCATAGTGTTACCAAGATTAATACCGTTACCCATAAGACGCGTAATTTCTATAGAAGACGCACTGCCGTCAAATTCCATCGGCTCAGTAAGAATCTTGCTGGAAGTATCAGGAATTTCCACGTGTTTAGAAACCATAACCCGCGGCGACTGATCTTTAGTACTAAGATTTCTGCCGTTCGCATCAGTTTTTACAACGTCCGCCTTTGAATTAGAAGCACAGCCCGCCAAAAACGCAGCCAAAATGCCCATAGCCAGAATAATTTTACCTTTTTTCATAAAACCCCTTTTTACAGAAGCGATTTTTCACTTCCCATAAAAATTCTGAGCCAAACTTCCAAAAATAAAATATAAAATTTTATAGATTTTAATGTGATTTTTAGCATTCATAAGGGCGTTCCGGCTAAAGCCGTCGGGCGTTCCACACTTCCGCTACCGCTCCAAAATCCTCAGCACGCAAATAGCGTGCTTCCGGGTTTCCGCTTCGTTTGTTGAAACAAACTTCGCGGGTGTTCCATGCCCTAACGCAAAAAAATAATTTTTTTGTTTTAAAAATATTTTTTCTTCTTAAAAAAAATATTTTTTTTCCAATTTTTTAAATTCTTATTTTCTGTTTAAAAAATTATTTTTTTTAATTTTTTTTAATATAAAGTTTTCTGAGGGGGAGAAAAACCTCTACTCCGCAAGCGTTGTTTCTCTCCCCCTCAGACTCCCTCTCTTTTCCAGCATGCGTTTAGGGCTCTGCCCTAAAAACCCGCTTTTTGGTGAAAATATAAATAAAGCGTTGGCTTTATTTATATTTTGAATACTTTTTTGTTCGGGAATACGCTTGTTTTACACATTTTTCTTCAAAAATGTCATTCCGAATTCATTTCGGAATCTATTGTTTTACTGACTCTTGATGGGAGCGGTGAACTAAAAATTTTCACTTTTTTTAAACTTTTTCCCCAATTTTTGTCCTTTTTTGAACAAACGAATCCATATTACTTATAGAGAAGTTAAAAAAAAGGAGGAAGTTTCCACATGGAAGAGACTTTCAAAAAATTAGAATTCACGGACGATTTTATGTTCCGTAAGGTTATGGAAAACAAAAAGATTTGCACCCACCT
>CAVHTI010000013.1:36253-43712 GCA_963638805.1 Anaerobutyricum sp. | reverse complement strand
GCGCACTCACACGACATAATCAAAATGTAGTGACCAGCGACGGAATCACTCGAAATAATGATAGTGCTGTGACAGGCCCCGACATCACACTGCATAATAACAATGCCACGTCAGGCGCCGGCATCACACTGCATAACCAAAATGTCGTGTCCGCCCCCGATGTCGCACTGCATAATCAAAATGCAACGCCACTCGCCGAATGCGCACTCACACGACATAATCAAAATGTAGTGACCAGCGACGGAATCACTCGAAATAATGATAGTGCTGTGACAGGCCCCGACATCGCACTGCATAATAACAATTCCCCGTCACCCGCCGAATGCGCGCTCACACTGCATAGTAATAATGTCGTGTCCGCTCCCGGTGTCGCACTACATAATGATAGTGCCCTCTCCCCCCTCCCTCTCAAAATTGCTGATATTGGGGCTGGGACTGGACGATATTCCATCGCGCTGGCACAAAAAGGCTACGACGTAACCGCAGTGGAACTGGTCAAACGCAATCTGGAAGTCCTGCGCTCAAAACATCAGAACGTAAAAACCTGGCAGGGCGACGCACGCAACCTTCACTTTCTGCCGGATAACACTTTCGACATAACGCTGCTGTTCGGACCACTTTACCATTTGCACGGCACTGAAGAAAAACTCAAAGCCATAAAAGAAGCCATGCGAATCACAAAAAAAGACGGAAAAATCCTGATTGCCTACGTTATGAACGAATACAGCGTCATTTCTTATTGTTTTAAAACTCATCACTGGCAGGAAGTTGCCCAGAAAAACGGTCTTACCGCGGATTTTCACACAATTTCTGCCCCCGATGAACTTTACGATTACGTCCGACTTTCCGACATCAACGACCTTAATCAGCTTGCCGGCCTCAAACGTCAGAAAATCATAGCCCCGGACGGCCCCGCAGATTATATGCGCCGTGAACTCAACGAAATGTCCGCCGCTGAATTCCAGGCCTTTATCGACTTTCAAAAAGCAAATTGTGCCCGCCCCGAACTTTTGGGCGCCAGCAGTCACATCGTAGACATTTGTACGTTTTAAAATCATAAAAATTCGGGCGTGCCCCTAAAGGGTCGCGCTTTCCGCAATTCCGGCAGACACCTCCAAAGTCCTCGGCGCACAAATGGTGCGCCTGCGGGCTTCCGCTTCGTTTTTTCAAAAAAACTTCGCGGTTGCTCCAATCGCTCACGCAAAAAGTGTAAAAATTTCAATTTTTTTTCAAAATTTTTTCAAATTTTTGTCTTTTTTTTACCAAATGAATCAATATTAATAGTGCAGGCCGCTAAAAATTTTAACAAAAAAGCCCCCGCAAAATTATTTTTGGAGAAATTATGAAAAATTCATTTCTTTTTATTTTAATCGCAAGTTTATTTATATCCTGCAATTTAAATCCAGGTACAGAAAATAAAAAGAATCAAAAAAATATTTCTTTTTCCGCTGCCACCTGGAATCTTCAGGAATTTTTTGACGCAAATACTCAAGGCTGCGAATACAAGGAATATCAGAACACAGCAAAATGGACAAAAGAAAAATACTATGAACGACTAGAACGCACTTGCAGTGTCATCAAAATAATTAATGCCGACGTTTATTTTTTTGAAGAAATAGAAAACGAAGCCGTCCTTTATGATATTTCAAATCAACTTGCCGGAAATTCCTGGAATTCTTCCAAAAACTGGAATTACGCGTGCTTTGCAAAAGAGGAAGGCTCGGCAATCGGGAACGCAATCGTTTCAAAATTCCCGCTTTCAGAAGTAAAAACACACTGCATAGACATCCGCACACAAGAAAAGGCACAACCTTCAGTGCGCCCGGTTTTGCAGGCAACTCTGGAAGTTAAAGGCAAAACCGTAACATTGTTCAGCTGTCACTGGAAGTCAAAATCCGGCGGCGAAGCAGAATCAGAAATCTGGCGTGACTGGCAGGAATTTTCAGTTGCAAACCAAATTTCAAAAATTTCGGGACCTTTTATACTTGCCGGTGACTTTAACCGCAGTGCCGAAGATTTTGTCACGGATTTTTCAGGCTCAGAAAATCAAAATACAATTTTCCGCGGCTTTGAAATCATAAAAATTTACAATCCGTTTTTTTTACCGGACGGGACTTTCAGCACACAAACTGGCACTTACTATTACAAAAGTTTTTGGGAACACATAGACAATTTTTTTTGCAGTTTGGACGTAGAAATTTCAAATTTCCGCCCAGAAACCGGCACCTGGACTGACGAAAATTGCCTGCCAGTCCCCTACTCAATTTACAGCAGAAAAGGCTATTCCGACCATTTACCCTTAGTCTGCACCGTAAATTTATAGAAATTCTTAGTTTTTTTTGAATTTCTTTCTGAAAATGCAAAGAAATTGAAAATAAGACTATGAAATATATAAAAATCATTTATACTAAAAGGAGATTTAATAAAGTAAAATGAAAAATTTTCAAAATGTACAATCAGAATTAAAGTCAAAATCACGCTTTTTTATGATTCCAAGGACCTCAAATTATTGGTTCTACGACTCACACGCGCACAGCCTCTTCTCTATCGAAAAAAAATCTTACAACGAGTTGTTTAAAACGCAACATCCGCCGCAAGACTTTTTCGCTGACAAGTCTATAAATCAAAGTTCCTACCTTCTAAATATCTTCAACAACATCTTAAAAAATCAAAATGACGAAACAAACCTTACAGTTCAGGATAATGCCTGCACTATAATGATAAACACAAGCAACCGCTGCAATCTGAACTGCGCCTATTGTTACAGGAATAAAAAATCACCGGATGTAAATAATATAGAAACAATCCGTAAGACAATTAACTGGGCAATGAAAAAATATAAGCCAAATGCTTCCAAATTTGACTTTACCTACTCCATGAGTTCTGAATCTTCGGTTGATTTGCAGATTTTAAATAAAGTTCTGGAAGATTATGTTCACTACGAACCTCAGGAATTTTATGAAAAAGACATTCTGCCATCAAAAATTACGGATTTTTTCAAAGCACTTCACCGGGATTTTGATTCCGTCAAACCTGAAATTTTTGAAAATCTGGAATCAGAAAATTGTTCTTCCCTTGTAAAAATTTTAAACGGCCTGCTCCCGGAAAAAAATCTCTACGAACTTCTGGGAATGTCCATCGGAATGTTCAGAGAAAGTATGCAAAGCGAAATTCAAAACCGGAACAATTATTCCGCGTGGAAAGCCTACAGAGTAAATCGCTGGATTTTAGAAGTTAAATACGGAGAATTTATTGATTTCAGCAAAAAAGGCACTCCGCAGTACCCTTCGTTCAGTATTTTTACAAACGGCACCTGCGCTTCTAAAGATTTTATTCAGTTAATCAAAAAAAGTGGAATAAATCCGCTTTGGATAAGCATTGACGGGCCAAAAGAAGTTCACGATTACAATAGAAAATTCAAAAACGGAAACGGCTCGTACGACGAAATTATCAAAAATATCAGAATTTTCAAGAAAGAAGAAATTTCACTGTGCGCATCGGCAGTTTTAACGTCGCATTATCCAAATCCGCTGGAAATTGCACTTCATTTAAAAAGTTTAGGATTTAAAAAAGCAAACCTGACGACAGTCCGCCCCGGAAGTCCGGTTTCATTTACGTTGGAAAATGTTGACTCATTATTAAAGGGCTATACAAAATTATTTCAGAAATTCAAACAAGATGCCCTCATCAATGATTTTTCGTTAATGGACTTTTTGGAAGATGATTACTGCGTCGGCCCGATTAAATTAATTTTATCACGAACAAAGCAGGTAAGGCGGTGCAACCTGGATAATCAGCTGGTAATAAATGCAAAAGGAGACATTTACAACTGCCTGTACTTTGAATCAGAAAATGTTAACAAAATCGGGAACATAGACACAGAAATAAAGGCAGACGACAGTGACAAAAGCGTTGCTTCAAGGGAGCCGTGCAGCAAATGCTGGGCACGATATTTGTGTGGCGGGACATGTTTTCACGGTTCATTAAAACAAACAGGCTCACTCCTTGGCGTAGAACCGGTGGAATGTAAAATCAGAAAACATTTTGCAAAACTCAGCCTTGATTTCATCATTTTCTGCAAAGAAAACAAAATTGATTTGTAAAAAATGCAATGTATTTTGCATTAAATAAAAAAAGTGGAGGTAAAAATGGGATTTTTTACTAAAAAACACGATGGGTTAAATACTTTTGTATTTAACGTGGACGACTACGCTGAACTCACCTACGATCAGCTTATCGAGGTAAACGGCGGTTGCGGAAGTTCTGGCAGAGGTTCTGTATCTTACGGCAGAACAGGTGTTACAGGACCGACTCCATCCGGCAAGACTTATTCAATCAGTAATGGTGCTTGCGGAGGAAGTTCAGGTTCTACAACTTCATCAAGTCGCAGCTCAAGTTCAAGCAGTTACGGTGGCTGCGGAGGAAGCAACGGCGCAAAGTCTTCAACTTCAAACACAGTAAGCAGCACTAACGGAGCATGCGGTGGCAGCGCTTCAGGTTCGGCAAGTTCTTCAAGCAGCACGACGGTCTCAAGCACTTACGGTGCGTGCGGAGGAAGTGGAGGAAGCGAAGAAGGCTCATCATCTTCTGGATCGTCACAGACAAGCACTACTACAACAACGACATTGACAACAAACTCAGGAACACTTGCAGGCTCAAAAGAGGACTTCTTGGAAATTGTGTCAGAACTTGACGGAGCTCCTTATGTGTATGGAGGTAATGATCCTGAAACTGGAATTGACTGTTCAGGTATCGTTATCTATGGTCTTGAGCAGCAGGGCAATGATATTGCAGATCAAACTGCAAGCGAACTTTACGGTAATACAGAAATAATTGAATACATTACCGCCGAAGAGGCAGAACCTGGGGACTTACGATTCTTAGTAGATTCTGAGGGAAAAATCAGTCATGTACAAGTAATCACAGGAGAAGATGGTTCTAGATTAAATGCAACAGGAACTGAAAGTAACACAATTAACAATCCTGGAATCGTAGAAACATTAGGCGGACCAATGCCATCTTCGGGCCTTTATGGGAGATTAAAATTCAATGAATAAAAAAATTTTCTTTTTTGCAGGTTTTCTTCTACTTTGCATTCCTTTGTTTTCAGTTGAAAGCCGAATTAACGTTTTTTTGACAAATTTCTTTGATGAAAAGGAATTTTCTGTTGAAGAATATCAGTATCAAAATGATAAGGTTTATCTTGCGTATTACTCAAAAGACAACAACAACAAAGCGCAGAAAATAATTCTTATCAAAGTTAGGGAATCAGAAATTGAGCCTCTCATTTTTGTAAACAACAACAAAATTTTTAATTCTGAGAAGTTAGTTTTTGCACCGGTAGTAAAAGGATCTAAATTTTATGCTTGGAAACCAGAAGTTTCTATAAAAAACGATTCTTTTCGCTTCTATGCAACCTTCTACACAAATGAAGGAAAAAACGTAACAGATCCTGCAATCTTTGAACTTAAAAACGGCGTTTTTGAAAGATGGTTCATTCCGGAATCTGAATTGTAAAATCCGACGGGGGATTGCCCGAAAAGTCTTTGACTTTATGACAAATTTTAATGATTTTCGCTGAGTTTCAGTTAACCACTGGAACTCACGTAAAAAATCAAAAATATTAGGAGATTAAACTCTATGAACAGAAAAATTATTATTGCATTGGTGTTATTACAGGTAAGTTTTTTGGCTTTTGCTGAAAATGTTAAATTTATTACGGGAAAAAATTCTGAAATCAAAGAAGTTGGAACTGAATTGTACATTGGATACGGTTCAAAAGTTTCGCAAATTGAATTCGAAAATAAAAATCCTGAAATAAAGAGCATCACGATTGAAGGCGCTGCATTTTTGGAAGATTTATCTTTTATCAAAAACTGCAAAAAACTGGAAGTCCTTGTTATGAACAACATGACTATTAAGGACACGTCGTTCTTGTATGACCTGCCGAATTTAAAAGTTATCGCTTTTGACTCTGTAGAAATAAAAACTCTTCCAAATCTGTCAAAAATTAAAAATCTTGAGTACATTTCTCTGACGAATTGCGGTTTAACAAAATATGACGGTCTGACTTCTCACGCTAAAAAACTGAAATTTGTAAACCTTGCATACAATTCTATTTCTGAACTTCCTGCTCCAAAAAAAGCTGACAAGGCAATTTATTTTGTTACAGGAAATAAAATAACAACTTCAGATTATTCAAATTATTATTTCGGCTCTGATTACGTTTCTAAACTGCCTCAGGAACTTGCAAAATTCGTAAGATAACCAAAAAAGAAAATGTATGAAAAATCAGCAACGGGAACATTAAAAATTCTTCGTTGCTGAAATTAAAAAAGTTTATTCAAAAATAATAAAAAAAGTCTATTAGTTAAATGATTAAATAAAGTTTATAAAAATAAAACGAGGTAAAATATGGGTTTTTTTAGTAAAAAACACGATGGCTTAAGTACTTTTGTATTTAACGTGGACGACTATGCCGAACTCACCTACGATCAGCTTATTGAAGTTAACGGCGGTTGTGGTAGTGGCTACAGTTCTGGTAGCAGAGTTGCATCTTACGGCAAAACTGGCGTTACAGGACCTTCCAGTTCTTCATCCAGCAAATCATCTTCAAGCTCTAATGGCGGTTGCGGAGGATTTTTTAGTTCTTCAAAAGTAACAGCCACCATCGGAAATTGCGGAAGCAGTAGCGTAACACCAGTAACAATCCCGCTTTCTCCGAACAAATACGACCTGATTAGCGTTAATGGGGAATGTGGAAATACAATACAAGTTGCAAAAGCCTTTAACGAAACAACTATCAAAGCTACAATTCCGGAACAATACCAAGAAAAAGCCTTAGAACAACTCAAAAAAGAAGAAGAAGAAGGTCTATACGGTTCTCCAACAGACAGTAAACGAATGACAGCACGACCTTGGGAAAAAACATCTCTTCAAGATGTTCATACAGGAGTGGATATTGGGGCAATCACGCCTGGCGTCAAAGGTGACCCGATTTTCGCAGTTTCGGATGGAAAAATTTTAAGAGTTGGATTAACAGATTCAAAAAGTACTCGTCTAGAACAAAGTTTACCAAATGGTGCTAATGATGGAAAAGACACGGCTGTATATCAACATGCAGAATTTATTGTCAGCGAAGGTGACACCGTCAAACGAGGTCAGGTTATTGGTTATATGAGCGACAAAGGTACTCCTGGACAAGTTCATTTGCATTTTGAAATAAGAGCTGGTGGAGTTTACGCAGGTAAAGATGCTTCTAAAGTTGTAGATCCAACGGATTATATGCCAGATTCGTATTATTACGAGGATTAATTTTTAAGGAAAATGTATGAAAAATCAAAAATCATTATTAATTTTGTTGTTGTGTCTGCTTTTTGCAGCGTGTTCAAAAAAAAACGAGATTGTAAATTCTCAGGATACAAGTGACTCTCAGTTTTATGCAGAAATTGCTTCTGTT
>CAVHTI010000013.1:0-36078 GCA_963638805.1 Anaerobutyricum sp. | reverse complement strand
CCCAAACAGAAAAACTGGATTATGATCCAAATTTTGATGACACAAAATACGACGACGACATTACCACTGAATTTTCACTGCATAGAGAGAATGGACCAGAAGTTATTCTTTATCATAATTTGCGAAATATAGAAGAAATTGACTGGAGAACTCATGAAGTTTTTAAGGACTGGTCTACTTCTACAGAGGTTTCAAAATGGTGCAAACAGGAATTTTCGGGAATTGATTTGCTGTGGAATTATGATAACGGTCTGATTCTAAAAATTGTCACGGAATCTCCGGAATGGATTACAAGGCACGGCATAAAAGTCGGAGATCCTATTCAAAAGGTTTCTGATTTTTACGGCAAATTTTCTGATATTTTTGTCTATAACGAAAAAGAAAATATGTATGAGAAAACGGTTGATAATGAGTATCAGGAATTTTCACTTCTTGTATCAGACGAATTTCAATCTCTGAATGCCGGAAATATGGTCGCAGAAGAAATGATGACTATGGTTTTTCATCAAAAAGACGGAATTATCTGCAAAATAGAAATTTACTGTCATAGTTAGGCGGTTAAACCTCCAATTTTAAATTCTCTAAAGTTAAAAAAGTGTATTTAAAAATGATTTAAAAATATTTATAAAAAATCTAAGGAAAAAGTATGAAAAATCAGAAATCATTATTAATTTTGTTGTTGTGTCTGCTTTTTGCAGCATGTTCAAAAAAAAGTGAATATGTAAATTCTCAGGATACAAGTGACTCTCAGTTTTATGCAGAAATTGCTTCTGTTAGAAATGAAATAAATCAGAAAAATAAAATTTCTCAGGAAGAAAATGCGGAAACGACGGAGCCTAGCGACGAGGAAGTTGAAATTTCGCAGGAAAATCAAATTCAGGAAACTGATAATGTGGAAATAGAAAATAATCTTCAAAAAGAAAGTCTTGAAGAAAATTCTTCAAATTCTTCCCAAACAGAAAAACTGGATTATGATCCAAATTTTGATGACACAAAATACGACGATGACATTACAACAGAATTTTCTTTACACAAAGAAAATGGAGTGGAGTTCATTCTTTATCATAATTTGCGAAATATAGAAGAAATTGACTGGAAAACTCATGAAGTTTTTAAGGACTGGTCTACTTCAACCAGAGTTTCAAAATGGTGCAAACAGGAATTTTCAGGAATTGATTTGCTTTGGAATTATCGGAATGGTGCAATTCTAAAAATTGTCTCGGAATCTCCGGAATGGATTACAAGGCACGGCATAAAAGTCGGAGATCCCATTCAAAAGGTTTCTGATTTTTACGGCAAATTTTCTGATATTTTTGTCTATAACGAAAAAGAAAATATGTATGAGAAAACGGTTGATAATGAGTATCAGGAATTTTCACTTCTTGTATCAGACGAATTTCAATCTCTGAATGCCGGAAATATGGTCGCAGAAGAAATGATGACTATGGTTTTTCATCAAAAAGACGGAATTATCTGCAAAATAGAAATTTACTGTCACAGTTAGGCGCGCTCAAGTTTTATTTAAAGTTTTATTTAAAAAAGGAATTTATAAATGTTCAAAATAAAAAGTATTATTCAACATGATGAATCCGATTGCGGAATTGCCTGCATTGCCTCGATATTACATTATTATGGCAAGGACGTTTCAATCCGGAAAATCAGGGAAAAGGCTGGCACTGACAGTGTCGGGACGTCGGGTTTTGGTATTATCAAAGCCGCGGAATATTTCGGTTTGTCTTGCAAAGGAATAATGTTTTCCGAAAAAGAAAAAATCAACACATTGCAGTTTCCGGCAATTCTTCACTTAAAATGGGACGGGCACGAGCATTATGTAGTCCTTCACAAAATAAAAAAGAAAAAAGTTTACATTAATGACCCTGCCTTAGGTTTGACGAGTGAACCGCTGGAAAGTTTTTTGAAAAAATGGTCTGGCATAACGTTTTTATTGTTTCCGAATTCGAATTTTGAAAAAGGCAGCGACAAAAAGGGATTTTTTACAAGATTTCTAAGTTTATTGAATCCTTACAAGAAATATATTGTAGAAACTTTTATCGCAAGTATCTTTCTTTCGTTGTTTGGAATTGTTATGTCGTTGTATTTCAGATTTTTGATTGATGAAGTTTTGTACTCACAAATTAAATCGACATTAAATCTGTGTTCAATCTGCTATTTATTCATAATTATTTTTCAGGTTCTTTTGAATTTTTGCCGAAGTCAGATTTTGAGTTACTTGGGCTCAAAAATTGATGTTACTTTGGTTTCTGATTTTTATCTTCATTTGTTGAAGTTGCCTTTGAGTTTTTTCCAAAAAAGAAAGACTGGTGAAATTTTGTCACGCTTAAATGACGCGAATACTATCAGGAATGCTATTTCTTCAACACTTTTGTCTATCGCCATTGACGCGGTGATGATTTTTGTCGGGGCGTTCTTCATGGTAAAATTGGGTTCTGTTTTGCTGCCGGTTTCGATGATTTCCGTGATTTTGTCGGCGATTTTGGTTTATATTCTGAGAAAACCGTTCAAAAGAATGATTCACGAACAGGCGTCTATTGAAGCAGATAAAAATGCCTCGATGTATGAAGCAATAAACGGAATTACGACGATTAAGGGACTTGCAACAGAAGACAAAGCATTTTACAGGTCTGAAAGTAAAATTGTAGAATCCGCTCATAAAAATCTTAAATTGAGAAAGCTCGGGAATATGCAAAACGCACTGCAAACTTTTATTTCATCCTGCGGGACGCTCGCTATTTACTGGGTCGGAAGTCTTTTGATTTTTCAAAATAAGATTACACTGGGACAGTTGATTTCTTTTACAACACTTTCGGGGTATTTTTTGGGACCTTTAAGTCGTCTTTTGACAATGCAATCTTACTGGCAGGAAGTTTTTGTTTCTGCGGAACGGCTTTCCGATGTTTTGGATATTGCGGAAGAAGATGAATCTCAAAAAGACTGTGAAGATGCAAAAAATCTGCTTGGTGATATTGAATTCAAAAATGTGTGTTTTTCGTACGGAACGAGGGGAAAGACAATAAAAAATGTTTCTCTGAAAATTCCTTCGGGTAAGAAAATTGCATTTGTGGGACTTTCTGGTTCCGGAAAATCAACTTTGCTAAAACTTTTGATGAAATTCTATTCATACGATGAAGGCGGAATTTTTATTGACGGAAAAGAAATCACAAATTACACGAATGATTCTTACAGAAGTAGAATTGGTTACGTGCCTCAGGAAAGTCTGCTTTTTAGCGGTACGATTGAAGAAAATATTGCCTGGGGGTATTACGGTGCGCGAAAAAAAGAAATTCTGGACGCTGCGATTGCTGCTCAATCTTTTGATTTTATAAATGCACTGCCTGATAAGTTTAACACGGTTGTTGGTGAACAAGGTGCGACTTTATCCGGTGGAGAACGGCAGAGAATTGCGCTGGCAAGAATTCTTATTCGGAATCCGGACATAATAATTTTGGACGAGGCGACTGCAAGCCTTGATAGTATTTCTGAACAGAAAATTATGGATACTGTTTATCAAAGAATCCAGAACAAAACTGTAATTATGGTTGCTCACAGACTTTCAACTATACGTGACTGCGATTGCATATTCGTTTTTGAACATGGTGAACTTATGGAACAGGGAACTCATGATTTTTTGCTGAAGAAAAATGGTAAATATTCTCAAATGTGGAATGCTCAGAATGAAAAAAGTGATAGTGTTAAGACATCAGCATGAAATGAAATTCTCAAGGGAGTTTTTTCAGTTGAAAATTCCTAAGGAATTGTCAGTTATAATTTATCTTATTGTGGCGGTTTGTTTTGTTACGATTTCGGTTGTTCTGTTTGGACAAATCGATGATGTAATCAAGACGAGTGGTTTTGTGCGGACTAAAGAAAATGTTTCCTCTGTTAGAAATGTGATTGCCGGTAAAATTGTAGAACTAAATTATAATCCTGGGCAAAAAGTTTCTAAAGATGACGTTTTGTTTAAAATTGATTCGACGGAATATGAAGCTCAAAAAAATATTCTTGTTCGGCAAAATGATGATATTCAGAAGAAAATTGTCGGTTTGCGTGATTTGTGTGAATCTTATAAATGTAACGTTAATTTGTGTGATGTTTCGGACTCTTTGTCGTACAGCAGATTTGAAGCGTATTTAAAGAACAAAGAAGTGCTGGAAATAAAAGTTCAACTTGCTCAAAAAGAATACAATTACGAAAATCAAAAACCTGAAAGTCTAAAAAATCCGTTTGAAACAGAAATGCAATTTCAATCTTATTGTCTTGCGGCCGCGGAATTGGAAAGTTATAAGAGGAATTTTTTTTCGGGTATTAATTCGGAATTAAACGAAAAACTTCTGGCAGCCTATGATTTGCAACAGAGTATTACAAAACTTGATAATCAGAATATTTTTTTGGAAGTGAAATCTCCTGTGAATGGATATGTTCAGGAATTATCGTCTTTGAATGTTGGGGATTATCTTGAATCGAACGCGAAAGTACTAAATATTGTCCCAAATGATAACAAAAATTTCCGGGTAGAAATTCAGATTTCGCCAAAGGATATGGGAAAAATTGCGGTGAATCAAAAAGTCAAATACAGACTTTCGGCGTTTCCTTTTTACGAATACAAGGGGGCTGAAGGCGTCATCACTTCGATTGATCCTGATATAAGAACTTCATCGGACGGCAAAAATGTTTATTACTCAGTTTACGCCGATATAGACAGGACTGAATTTTCCAATAAACGTGGCGAGACATTTCCGGTCAGAGCTGGACTTGAAACTGATGCAAGAATTGTCCTCGAAAGAAAACCAATTATTTATTATGTTTTGAAAAAACTTGATTTTTTGAACTAATTTTCTCCAAAAGGAATATTTAAAAATGTTAAATAAAAAGTTATTTAAAAAAGTAAGAACCATTGCAAAATTCATAATTTTTGCAGTGGTTTTAAATCGTGGATTTTGTATTTCTCTTTCAGAGTTGATTGAAGTTTCTATGCAAAATAATCCGGACATAATTTCCGCAAAAATTAATTATGATTCGGCAAATTTGTCGGCAAAGACTTTGGACGGAAGTTTTGCGCCGGGAATTACTTTCTCGTCCTCTGCGTCGCTTCCGCAAAATTATGAATGGAACACAAATCCTGATTATTTTTCGGGGAACGTGAATTTTTCACAACCGTTACCCGGCGGAACTTCTCTTTCGTTAGGCGGAAGTTACTCACTGAATTCGCTTTCTGCTGTGCCGGATATGTCGGAACGGTTTGTTTATCAAACTCAGGGCATAAGTTTTACTATTTCGCAAAGTCTTATGCCGTTCTGGGCTCAAGGAAAAAATCAAGATCCAACAATTTTATCCGCAAGGCAACAGTCAAAATATTACAAACTGCAGCTACTTTATACTCAAAAAAGTGTTGTTCAAAATCTCGTTCAAAATTACGCATTTCTCCAAATTTATGAAAATCAAATCAAAATTTATAAAAACACGATTGAACTTTACAATGAACAAATAAAAGCCCTGGAAGAATTAAAAAAAGGTGGCAGCACAAATCAGGCACAAATCACGGAACTTGAAAATTCAAAATGGAATTATGAGGAAGATTTAATTTCGGCCGAGTCAAATTATCTTTCGTGCACTCAAAATCTAAAAAATATCTGTGCTTTTGATTTTGAAAAAGATGACGATTTTGACACCGAAGAAAATTTTTTGGAAAATTTTTCTCAATATTTTGACACTTTGGAGTGTACCGCGACAGATCCTTTGGAAGAAATTTATAAACTGCAAATTGAAATGCTGCAAAATTCCCGGACAAAAGAAAAACAGACTTCCGCCCCTACCCTTAATTTTTCGCTTCAAAGTAGCTGGACCTCTGATTCGGTGATAAATTCGCAGTGGACAAATGCCTGGGACTCTGAAAATTCAAAAATTCCGACTTGGTGTGCGGGAATTTCGGTGAATCTTTCGCCTTTGATAAATTCTGTCGTTGCGCAAAATAAACAAAAATACGAGAAAAATCTTGAAAATGCCGAAAATTCCTATATTTCTTATTTGCAGAAAAAGGATTTTTCGCGAAAAAATTATGAAATTTTAATCAAAAATTATTCTGAGCAATTGGACACGGTTTCAAAACTTTATGAAACGTCAAAAAATCATCTTGAGGACTTTGAAATTCAATTTAAGGCCGGTGCAATTTCTAAACTTGACTATATTTCTGCAAAAGTCAGGACTGAAAATCTGCTGTTAAACAAAAAATGCACAGAAATCTACAAGTGGCTGTATGAATTCTTTTTGAAAACAATTTAAAGAACGGATATTACTTTGATTATTCAGCGTCAATAATAAATCCGGCGCCAAGAAATTCATTCATCACTTCAAAAAAATGCGGAAAAGTTACAGCGCACCACTGAGCATCACTGACTGTAACAGTTTCACCGTGTTTTAAACCGAGACCTAAACATGCGAGTGACATAACAATTCTGTGATCTTTGTAAGATTCCACCGCTCCGCCATGAAGTTTAAAGTCAGGATTCAAACTGCCGTCCGCTTTTAAAGGCGAATGACCGTGCACGACCAAAGTGTCACCGGTATCTTCTATTTCCGCACCCAGTTTTGAAAGTTCATTTTTCATAGCCCAAATGCGGTCAGTTTCTTTTTTACGACAAATCGCAATATCTTTGAAAGTCGTGGTTCCTTCCACAAAGCAGGCGATAACCGCAAGTGCACAAATTGCATCAGGGAATGTGGAAATATCAATTTCAGAATCTCCGGAAAGACGTTTACCGCCCGTCACTGTCAAAGTCGACTCAGTTTTATTCCAGACGACATCAGCGCCAAGTTTCTGCAAAACTTCAACAATTTTGTCATCGCCCTGACTTCCAGAACCGTCAACGTTATCAATCACAATTTTGCTGTCCGAAATCAAAACCGCAATCAACGGAAACGCAACGCCTTCCCAATCAGACGGCACAGTTCTATCAAATGCCGCGATTGGATGCGGACCTTCAACACTGATTTTCTTAAAATCTTCTGAAATTTGCACCTTTACGCCAAGACTTTCCAGCCACAAGCGAGTCATCGTAAGGTACGGAGTTTCTTTAGGCTCCGTAAGTTCCATTTTTAGAGTGCCGTCAAGCCTTGTCGCCGCCATCATAAAACCGCTGATATACTGAGAAAGCGTACCGTCAGTAACAAGAGTTTTGTTCACGTCAATCGGGCCTTTAAATTTGAACGGAGGACAATTAGGATTACTTTTTTCGGATTTTATGCACTCAGATTTTGCACCGAGTTTATTAAAAGCGTCAATCAAATGACCAACCGGACGAGTGCAAATTGATTCATCACCGGTAAAAACACATTCACCAGTCAAAGTAGAAAGCACCGGACTTAAAAAATACATCAGAGAACCGGAATTTCCAACATAAATCGGGTCTGAAGGAAGATGAAAATTTTTGCCGGCCCCGTAAACAGTCCACACCGCAGATTTTTTTTCAGGATTTTCAGAGCCAAAATCAATTTTTGCCCCGATTTTTTGAACCGCCTGCGCCGTAGAAAGACAATCGTTACTTGGAAGAGGATTTGAAATATGAGAAATTCCGTCCGCCATTGTGGCTAGAATTAGCGCGCGAATCGTATGACTTTTTGAACCGGGAACAGTAATGTGCCCCGCAAGTTTTGCCCGTGATGCTTTGATTTTCATAATGGCAGATTTTAGCAGAATTTGCGAAAATCCTCCACTGCTCGAAAAAATGACTTGTCTACATTCCTATTGCCTGCAAAATTAGTTTAAAATTTTCTTCTGCAGACTGATTTTTTAAAGGCACGGTAACATCGGCAATTTTTCGGTAAAGTTCAAAACGCTGAGTGTATTTTTCCATCAAAATATTTTTGATTTGCGCAAGAGTTGCCGGTTTTGCCTGCTGAATGTAAGCCGGAGCGTTTGCCCAGTTTTGTAAAGTGGCGTCCCAATGAATTTTTGAAAGAATACGTTCAACTGAAAATTGTAAGTCCAGTTCAAGAAAAATAAATTTTCCAAGCGGACGAAGCTGATTTAGTGCCGGCGGATTATCACAGATTCCACCACCTGTTGCAACAACAATCTGTTTTCCGGAATTTTCGCTGACAATTTTTTGACAAGCCAGTTCTTCTGCCTGCATAAATTTTGCAACGCCGGCCTGGCGATAATAATTTTGAAACGTAGTCCCAACAATCTGCTCTAAAACAGAATCAGTATCAAAAAAATCTGTTTTTAAAAACGAAGCCAGAGCCTTTCCGTGTGTGGATTTTCCGCAATGTTTACATCCCAAAAGAACAACAGAATTAAAATCATTCATAAAACTGAGTATATCATAAGGCTTATAAATTGTAAAAATTGACACAATGAAGTAAAATTTTGACTTATGATTTATTTTCAGTTGAGTTTATGTTTTTTACCGTTAATAATCGCCGTCGTTGTTTTTCGTCTTGCGGGAAAACTAAAAATACGGCACCAGCTTTTAGCCGTTCTTGCCGGATTTATTGCAATTTTTCCAATTTCTGCAATCCAGTACCTTATCACTCAATTTTTGACTCCAAATCTGACATTTTTAAATTCTGCTCCAGTTTTGCAAGCCCTTTTGCGTTCAATTTTTGTCTACGGCCTGATTGAAGAATTGTTTAAACTTTTATGCCTTTTACCTTTGCCACACAAAGATTTTTCCCCACTGAAATTTCTGCTTTTGAGTTTTGTTTTAGGAATCAGCACCGGATGTTTTGAGTCTGCCGTGTATTTTTTTGACAGTCTACAGCAAAACGCCAGCGTTTCGGCAGGTGCGATAGTACACCCGCTTTACGGAAAAATTATTTTAAGAATATTCACTTCCGACATAATTCACACGACCTGTACAGGGCTTTGCGGAATTTTCCTTTTTTCTGCGAGAAACGACAAAGCAAAAATATCTGCCCTGGTATTTTCAATTCTTTTGCACGGATTCTATGATTTTTTTGCAGGATTACCAGGTGCATTAAGATATTTTTCTATTGTGGTAGTTTTACTTACAATTGCCGAATGTAGAATAAAATATGTCAGTTTGAAGAAAATTGATGAAAGCGAGTAAAACACTATAGTTCTTTATTCAGAAAACCAGTTTTCCACCCGCAAAAATGAATTTTCTACGGCTTCGTCAAAGTCGCTAACGTTGCGGGTGACTAAAACCATGCCATTTGCAATAGCCGTTGCCGCAATCTGACAGTCCATAAATGGCAGAGTTTTTCCATCTTTTTCGGCTTTTGCCAGCAAATTTCCGCAAATTGTTGCCGCGAAACTGTCATAGGGGAGAATTTCAAACTCCTCTTCATAATTTTTAATGCACTGTTCTATGTAATTCTTTCTTTTTCCTTCTGGCATTCTTGCAAGACCAAACTGCAATTCTTGCCATGTACCAGCAGAAATTGCGCAAAGATTACGTCGCTCATTAAAAATAGAAAGTACATTCTGATTTGAATTTTCTTTTGAAAATTCCGAAACAATATTTGTATCTAAAAGATAAACCTTTTTCATTTTTCACTCCTTTATTCTTCAAAAATTACTCTGTTTGGGTCCAGGTAAATCTTTTCTTTTCGTAGCGGGATTCCTTCATCATCAAGGACATCCTTATACTCTTCTTTGAGTTTTTTCATTTTTTCTAGAAAATTAGATTTTTCCGTTCGATTTTCATAATCTTCATAACTAATTAAAACTGCGACGGGCTTATCATAACGCGTCAGTTCTACAGGTTCACCGCCTTCCGCAATTTTTACCAGATTGGAAAAATTATTTCTTGCTTCATAAATTGATACTCTGCGCATATTAACCTCCTAAAAGTTGGCTAACATTTGTTATAACTAGCCAAATATACTTTTATGATAATTCTAAAAGTGAATATACTCAAGGGAGCCTCTAAAAATTGCAATTTTTAGAGGCAACTTTAAAAACGCGACGTTTTAATTCGTGCTATATTAACGAATTAAAACTCGCAGGCATCTTTGGAAAATCATTAAAAATGATTTTTTAGAGATGCCCTCAACAAAATAAATGTTAGTCAACATTTCTATAATTTTATTTTTCACACCTGCGTTAGGGCGTGGAAGCCCTTTAGTTCCGTAGCGAAACGTAGTGTAGCGGAGGAATGAGCGGATAGCGAAGGCTGGAAGGCCCGCCCCGGCCACAATTGAAGCGTAGCGGAAATGTGGCTGGGGAACGCCCGAATTTTTATAAAAAATCGGCACAATAATTCTATAAAAAGGGATTATTTTGCAATTTTAATAAAAAAAATAAGTTATACTTTTAAAAAAGAGGTTTTTATGGACAAATTTTACAGTAAAAATGACGTTGCTCCGGTACCGCCAATGGGCTGGAATTCTTATGATTACTACAACACGCTTGTAAATGAAGAGCAGGTGCGCGCAAATGCCGATTATATGGCGAAAAATCTGAAAAAACACGGCTGGGAATACGTTGTAATTGATATTCAGTGGTCTGATGAAAATGCCGGAAAGCAAAATGGCAAGGGCGTTCAGTACATTCCGTTCAGTCACTTTTGTCTTGATGAATATTCGCGGCAGATTCCGGCGGTTAACAGGTTTCCTTCGGCAGCAAACGGAGCGGGTTTTAAACCTTTGGCCGATTATATTCATTCTTTGGGCTTGAAATTTGGAATTCATATTATGCGAGGAATTTCGCGGTTTGCGGCGCACAATCATTTGCCGATAAAAACTCACGACGGTAGCAAAGTTACGGCGGATCAGATTGCGAATGCCTATTCAACTTGCGCCTGGAATCCTGATATGTACGGCGTTGATTTTAGAAATCCTTATGCTCAGGATTATTATGATTCGATTTTTGAACTTTATGCGGAATGGGGCGTTGATTTTGTAAAAGTTGACGATATTTGCCGCCACGTAAAAGAACCGATTTACGAAAATGAAGTAAAAATGATGGCAAAGGCAATTCAGAATTCTGGACGAGGCATGGTACTTTCGCTCAGTCCTGGACCTGCCGTGATTGAAAAAGCTCATCTTTACGAAACTTATGCAAATATGTGGCGCATCACTGATGATTTTTGGGACAAATGGGAATTGCTTAAACCGATGTTTGAACGTTGCGAAGTCTGGCAGAAACATTCCGGAGAAGGCAACTGGCCGGACTGCGATATGATTCCGCTGAATGTTCTGGGCTACGGCTGGGCGGATGCAAACGCTGAACACAAGGGCTGGAAGTGTAATTTTACTCAGGCAGAAAGCAGAACGATGGTTTCGCTGTGGTCAATTGTGCGCTCTCCGCTGATGATTGGCACGGATTTGCCTCAACTTGATGATTTTAGTTTGAGTTTGATTACAAATGATGAAATTCTTGCGATGAATAAAAATCCAAATCAGGCACGTTTAAGTTATTCTGATGAAAATTTGATTGAATGGGTGCAGGAATGTGATGACAATTCTTATTACGCGGCATATTTTAATGTTGGCGAAGAAGAAAAAACTGTGAAAATCAATCTTATTACAGAAGAAAATCAAGATAATCAAGGCGAACCGCAAATTCGCGACTTGTGGAATCATAAGAATTACGGCGCAAAAGCTGAATTCAAAATTCCAAAGCACGATTGTCTGGTCGTAAAAATTTCGTAAAACTCACAAAGTCGTTCAGAATGCACTACTCCTCCCACCTTTCGCATTCTGAACGCGCCCCCCTACAGTCACATCTGGCAACCTCACACATTTACACTGTCATCATAAAACAACGGAGAACAAAAATCTGCGTTTTTTATGGGAGACTATTATGAAAAAATTAAACGAAACTGAATTGACGATGGTAAGTGGTGGAACTCCAATTACACTGGATGAAGCAAGATTTATTGCAAATGGCGTGATTGACAGTGCAGATCATACATTTATTTACAAAAACATGAAATTTGAGCTTACTTCCCCAAACGAATATTTTGTTGTTGGCGATCTGGTATGTGACTTAATTTCATATATAAGAGAGGGTGCATCTTTTGTTGATTTTACTAGTAAAGGCAAAAATATAAGCAATGTTGTAAACGATACCTGGAAAATTTCTAAAAATTCAGTCGAAAAGAAACTGCACAGTTTGCGAATTAACGTTTCTCTTGTGAAGTAAGTTCTGTTTACAGCGCTAAAAGTTAAAAAAAAAAAACGGGCTGTCTAAAAAAAAATTTAGACAGCCCGTTTTTTCAAAAACTACATCAAAGGTTTCATAGCAGTCATGTATTCACGCAATTTTCGGCCAACAACTTCAATCGGGTGATTACGGATTTCAGCATTTACGGCAACCAATTCTGCATTGTTTACACCGTTATCCTTGAGTTCAAGACCTTTACCAATAACATCAGTGTGGAGTTTTGGCATCAAATCTTTAGCCATCATAGGAGCGGCAACGCGACTGAACAAGTAACAACCATATTCTGCAGTATCAGAAATTACACGGTTCATTTCGTAAAGACGCTTGCGGTCAATCAGGTTTGCAATAAGAGGAACTTCGTGCAAAGATTCATAATAAGCTGATTCAGGTTTAATTCCGGCGTCAACCATAGTTTCAAATGCAAGTTCACAACCAGCTTTTACCATGGCAACCATCAAAATACCCTTGTCAAAATATTCCTGTTCGCTGATTTCTTCTGTAGATTCTTTTGCAGATTCAAACGGAAGTTTTCCTGTTTCTTCACGCCAAGTCAAAAGGTCGTGGTCTTTGTTTGCCCAGTCCTTCATCATTGTGCTAGAGAATTTTCCGGAAATAATATCATCCATGTGCTTTTGATAAAGTGGAGTAAGCAAAGTTTTGATTTCTTTAGAAAGCTGATTTGCCTTGATTTTTGCAGGGTTAGAAAGTCTGTCCATCATACCAGTAATTCCGCCCCATTTCAGAGCTTCAGAAATTACGTTCCAACCGTGCATAAGGAATTTTGTAGCATATTCAGCGCTGATTCCTTCTTCAACCATTTTGTCGTAACAAACGATTGTACCAGCCTGCAACATACCGCAAAGAATTGTCTGTTCACCCATAAGGTCAGATTTTACTTCTGCAACAAAAGAAGATTCCAGAACACCGGCTTTTGAACCACCCATACCAACTGCCAGAGCTTTTGCAATTGCCCAGCCTTTTCCTTCAGGATCGTTTGCAGGGTGAACGGCAATCAAGTCAGGAACACCAAAACCGCGGTGGAATTCATTGTAAACTTCTGTACCAGGACCTTTTGGCGCGCACATTACAACAGTAATATCGTCACGAATAATCATACCCTCTTCAATCATGTTAAATCCGTGAGAATACCACAGTGCAGAACCTTTTTTCATTCTCTTCATAACTTCTGTAATTACAGGAGTATGCTGTTTATCCGGAGTCAGGTTACCAACCAAATCAGCGGTAGGAATCATCTCATCATAAGTACCAACTTTAAAACCATTTTCTGTAGCGTTTTTCCATGACTGACGTTTTTCTGTAATGGCAGATTCACGCAAAGCATAAGAAACATCAAGCCCAGAATCGCGCAAACACAATCCCTGATTCAATCCCTGAGCACCACAGCCAACAATAACAATTTTCTTTCCTTTCAGAACATTTACACCGTCAGCAAATTCATCTTTAGACATAGAACGACAGTGACCCAGCTGCAGACGTGCTTCACGCCATGGAATTTTGTTAAAATAGTTTTCTCCCATTTTTAAAACCTCTTATAATTATTTTTTTTGGCGTTCCGGCGCGAAACTTCGGTAAAAATCGCAAAGTTGAAGTGTAAATTCGCGCCGTCGGGTGTTCCACACTTCGCTAACGCTCATCCCCGCCTACGGCGTGGACGCTGCGCGGTGTTCCATACCCTAACGCATTTCGTATAATCACTAATATACAGTCATATTATTATTGCGTAAATTGAAATATTAAAAACTTAATGTTGCACAAAACGCAACAATCAAAAAGTAAAAAAAATCCCGCACCAAAAAAATCCAGTGCGGGTAATTTTCAAAATTTTATTTTGCCCAGAAAAACTTAAACGCAAGACTAAAATGCAAACCGTTATCAAGATAACTTTCGTAAAAATCCGGCAGACTGTCACGGTCCATAATCACCTGAAACTTATAATCAACAAGAACGTCAATCATAAAATGCTTCAAAATGTAAAATTTCCAGCCGACTTCCGGTTTTACATAAAAAAATGCCTTTTGAATATCGTCGTGCAATTCGCGGTCACCAAAATAAAACATATAATCAGCGCCGGCACCAAAACCAACGTAAGGCCCCCGCAAAGAATTGTACATTGGATATGCCCTGAAATTTGCACCCGCCGTAGCCGTAGTAACAAAATCAGAAAAATCAAACCAACTGCCAAAAAACGACGAATGACCAATTTCACCAGTTACAGCCATGTGGTTTGCAAGATATTTTTCAAATTCATACTTCAAACCCCACCCCGGACGTTTAATTCCAAACTGCAAAAACTGCAAGTTAAACCCGGAAATTAAATTAAAACCGTCATTTTCCTTATCAGCAACATTTTCGCTTTTAGAAATCAGATTTTTTCCAAAACAAAACGACGAACAAAGCTCCAAAACACAAATCACAAGTAAAAGTTTTCTTTTCATAAAATATCCCGTTAAAAACTGCGATAAAACACGTTAAATCATACCTAAAAAGAGCCCTCCGAAAACTTCCGAAAGGCTTTTGAAAAATTTTTGTTTTTTAGACTAGTCTTTGTAAGTTGCGTTGTTACTTACGATTTTGAAAGTCTTTCCTGAATCAATTTTACCATTACCATCACTTACATAACCAGCGAATTCCTCTGTTTCAAAAGTAAATTTTCCATCAGCAGGAGTTGCCGTTATGATAATATCTTCATTAGACTGATAGCCAAGCATATTTCCTTGTCTTTCACCATCTTTAATTTCAAGCATATTGTTTAATTTATAGGATCCATCATTTATATCTAAACTAACCTGATAGCCGGTTCCTTCAAATGTTGCACCACTAATCCAAGAAACTCCTTCTGTATACCCATAAAGTGTGGAATTATATTTTTCCCAATTTGTAACTTCAACAGTAATAACAGAGTCTGTATTTCCATTATTACAACCAAATAAGCAGAACATTGATGCAACAAGCACTAAAACTAAAAATTTTGAATTTTTCATAACACTCTCCTAAAAAGTATTTCTACTACTACGGTAATGCTTTTTTATATTTTTGGCAAATTTTTTACAAAACGCCGTCAAGTATCATCATCAGGGCAAAACCGAACATAAAAGTTATTGTGCCCCAGTTTGAATGTTGGCCGGCGGACATTTCTGGGATTAATTCTTCTACAACTACGTAAATCATGGCGCCGGCCGCAAAACTGAGCAAAAACGGCATAAACGGAATTATTAATGAGGAAAGTAAAATTGTTACAAGGCCGGCGACCGGCTCCACGGCCCCGGAAAGTATGCCGGATAATGCGGCTTTTGGTTTTGACATTCCTTTTGAATGTAACGGCATTGAAATTATTGCGCCTTCTGGGAAATTTTGAATTGCAATTCCAAGTGCAAGCGCAAATGCCGCTGACGAAGAAACAAAACTTCCGGCAGATTCTGCACCGTTGAGCCAGCCACTGTAAACCACGCCGACTGCCATTCCTTCCGGGATATTGTGAAGAACGACTGCAAAAACCATCATTGTCGTTTTTTTAAGACTGCTTGCCGGGCCTTCTGCGTTTTCTGAATTCAAATGAAGATGTGGCGTTATTGTGTCCAGTAAAAGTAAAAAAAGAATTCCAAGGCAAAAACCGGTTGTGGCGGGAATAAAACTTAATTTGCCAGCGTAGCGTTCCATGTTCTGTGCATATTGAATTGCCGGCAAAAGAAGGCTCCAGAACGACGCGGAAACCATAACGCCGGAAGCAAAACCTGTAAGACAGCGCTGAACATTTTGATTCAGTTCTTTTTTCATGAAAAAAACGCAAAGTGAACCTAATGCCGTGCCTAAAAATGGAATTAAAAGCCCTCTTGCAATTATAAAAGTCATTTTCACCGCCTTTCATTTGAGGGTATCTCTAAAAATTGCAATTTTTAGAGGCTCCATCGAATGTTCGTTCAAATAATAGTGATGTAAGATTTATAAGGCAAGCACAGACGAAAAACTGGGCGTTGCGGGCAACAATGGAAAAGAAAATTGCCCGCTAGAAGGGGTAGGCCGCAACCATGTGCGGCCGAGGGGAAGGCTTTCCCCACCTTCCCCACATTTATATTAAATGAGTTTCTTTTTGCCCCACTCCTGAATAAATTTTTCGGGATCTTTGGACAAAAGAACTTTGACTAGGAGCAGATTTGTCTGACTGAAAACGTTTTGCATCATCTGCTGCTGGTCGTCGGTAAAGCGGCTCAAAACGTAACCGGCAATATCGTCGTGGTCGGGACGGCCAATTCCAAAACGGAGGCGCCAGAAATCCGCGGTGCCAAGAACCGACTTTGTTGAACGGAGGCCGTTGTGACCGCCAAGTCCGCCACTCCACTTTAGGCTGACAAATCCGGGCTGCAATTCAAGTTCATCGTGAACGACCATAATATTTTCGGGCTTGAGTTTATAGAAATTTGCGACTTCAATTATGCTTTCGCCACTCAAATTCATATAAGTTTCTGGCTTTAGAAAATAAATATGCGCCGGCGCTTCTTCCGGCACTTTTACGGGCTGACCGTCCTTTGTGGAACAGATTTTGTAATTGCAGGCCCATTCGCTAAGTTCGGCTGGCGAAAAACTTGCAATCTGGCCTTTAAATTTTTTCTGCCAGTTCAGGCGATTTGCAAACGGCAGGGAATCTTCAAAGTACCAGCTGACATTGTGCCGTGTCTTTTCGTATTCTTTGCCGTAATTTCCAAGAAATGCTACAAGTTGAATCATTATTCTGTTAAATCCTGTACTGTTTTCTGAAATTTCTGAGCGGTGTACGAGGCAAGTTCAAACTGATATGGAGTTTCGCTGCATTTTCCAAAATAAACTGACTGTTCGTCCTCGGTTTCGTACAAATCAAGAGTGATGGTTTTGTCCTCAGTTTTTATTGTTGCGGAAGAAAGTTTTTTTCCTTTCAGAACAAAATCGTCGTGCCACTGTGGCGTTGAAGCGGTTGTAAGGCCGTCAAACCATGATTTTGCCTTGTCCGCAGAAACGCTTACGTCCGGCTGATTGATATACCAGGCAAAATCTTCCGCAGAGCCGGTTCTTGAAAGTGTGAATTCCGTGCCGTCCGCAGACGAAAGGCTCACGCTCTGAATTGAATCTTTTGGCAGGGAATAAACAACTCTTGAGCGCAGAGTTTCAACTTTTGTGTTCATTGTGCCGCCAAGATTTCCGGTTGCAAGATAAATTTCTTTTCCACCGTCAACCGTGATGTAAGATTGTGAACCGGCAGTAGAATCTTTTCCGACTTTTATTGTCCTCAAAGTTTTTCCGCTTTTTCTGGCTTCTACAGTTACAACTTTGCCTTCGTTCAATCCGTATTGTGAAATTACAGTTTCTGATGATGCTGAAGTTACGCTTTCCAAAACTCTGATTGAAGAAAGTGAATCAACAATGTCCTGTACAGAATTTTCGTTTGCAGGATATTTTTTTTCTCCTACGACCCAGGCGTCATTTTCACGGACAATTTTAAAATTTTCGGCCGGAGTTGTAATTACAATTTCGTCCGGAGTTTCTTTTAAGTCAAAAGTTTTTGTTTTTCCTGTATTTTTTAAAACTGACTGCAAAATACAAATCAGAAGCAATGCCGCGCAGGCAATAAGTAAAACTATTTTTCTTGTTTTCATAATTTTCTCCGTTACTTTTTATCGCTGACTGTTCGTTTGTCATCCGGATTATATTTTTCGTTGATTGCTTTTCGGCGTCGTGTTCTGATTCGCCAGACAATAAATGCAACGATTACAACAATAACTGCAAGTCCAAATTCGTTGAAATACTGCCAGACTTTCTGTGCAGCGACGTTTGTGACTGTCAAAGTGCTCAAAGAAAGGCCTTTTGTCCTCATTTTGCACAATTCTTCGTTGCCGTTCATATAATCAACGACGTTCAAAAGCATCATTGCAATAGGATTTGTGCCCTCTTCGTCAATCAGCTGTCTTGTTGTTACATAAGAAGAACCGATTACAAAAATTTTGCCCGGCTGAATACTTGAACTTATATATTTTGACGTAGAAATGTCGCTTTCTGGCAATTCAACTTCAACCTGATTTCCTTCGTCGTCAGTTTCGTAAACTGGGATTTTCACGGCCTCGTCAAATGCACTGTCAAATTTTCCTTCAAGCATAACGGCCAGGTCATAAGATTTATACGAAGAAGTATCGGCTGGAGGCGCCATCATCACAGGATTTAACTGAATATTGTTTGTAACAGTCCAGCTTTCCGGAGAAGATTTTGCAAGAACGGTCGTCTTAACATTTTTATTTTCCTGAGCAGCGCTCACATCAAGAGAACCGTTCTGAAGCATAATTACGTAGCCAAGATTTGCAGTTATAGGATTTTTCTGAGCAAGTTCAGATTTCTGCAAAATTGGAGCCCACCACAAATTATATTTTCCGGTGTACTGATTTGACGCTTCGTAACTGTGTTTGTCCATTACGTAATTGAATTCACGTTTAACGCCATATTTTTGCAAAAGTCGGTCAAGATTTGATTCATTCGGAACATATTCTTCAGTGCCGCGGTAAGATGCAGTGCCGTCCTGGAGCATTGAGTCAATAAAGAACATAACGTTTCCGCCGCGCATAATAAACTGGTCGATTTTGTAAAGTTCTTCTTCCGTGTAATCATACTGAGGACCGTTTATCATAATTGAATTCATGCCGGCTGGAATATCTTCCGTGCTCAAATCAATATCAACAAGTTTGTACATTCCGCTGATTAATTTGTCAAAATTTGCGGAATAAGTTTCATCAAGATGATCAAGTTCGTTGTGGCCGGTAATGTAACCAATCTGAGTGACCTTAGAAAGAAGGCTCTGCAAACTGTCAGAAATATTTTCTTCCGCAGTATCAAGGCCACTTACATAATATCCAAAAAGGCTCTGCTGAATTTCTACCGGCAAAAGGCGGAATGAATCGCCATATTCAAGAACGGCACCCATAACCGCCATTTTTGTTTCGCCATCATGATTTCTGTAACGCAAAGTCTGAATTCCGTATTTATCGGCAAGGGCCTGTGCCTCGTCATCATTCTGAGGATTTATTACGTTAAATTCCAGACGATTCTGATTTTTTGCGTTAACGCTATCAAATGCGGTTTTCAAAATGCTTTCTGCAGAATCAGCATCAGAAATTCCAAGATTTTTGAGCGCCGGCGTAAAATAAAAATTCAAAGCAACCTTATCACTATTTTTAAGGCCGGCAAGTGTATCCTGAGTATTTACCATTTTTGAAATTTTTGAAGTGAGTTTATACTCAAAACCATCAGAAGTTGTAAGAGGATCAAGCAGAGTAATGCTGTCGCCGTAAGAAATTACAATTCCCATGTAGGCTTTTTTAAATCCCACTTCATTATTTTTTACTTCCTGAATCTGAACCTGTTTGAGACCGTAATCCATTGCAAGATTTGTACTGTCTTCCTTTGTCATATCCATGTATGCAACGTTGAAATTTTTATTTGCGGCGCCACTGTATTCAGTCAGGATATCTTTAATGTACTGCGAAACCGAATTATACGGAGACGGAAGTTTATCATCAAAGAAAACCCGCACAGTCAAAGGCTGTTCAAGATTTTTTACAAGAGATTTACTAGTTTTTGACAGAGAATAAGAACGCTGACTTGTTAAATCAAAACGTTTAAATGCATTATGACCTGCAACATTTGCAAGAATCAAAAGAAGAACAAATAAAACAAAGTCACTTGAAGGACTTTTGAGCCATTTTATAAATTTTTTCATTTTTCAGAAATCCTCCGTACTAAGCTTTTGCGTTTTTCTGAACTTTTACAGTTGCCGCAAAAAATAATGCTGTAAGAGAAATAAAATACAGCAAATCACGGGTATCAATAATTCCGCGCGAAATTGAAGTAAAATGTTTGTTTGCAGAAAAATAAGAAACAACATCAACTATTCCGGAAGGCAGAAAAACAAGGAAAGAATCAATCATTGTAAGCACAATACAAATAATAAATCCTACAAAGAATGCCACAATCTGATTTTTTGTAACGGAAGAAGCAAAAAGTCCAATTGCAGTAAAACTTGCACAAAGGAAAATTGCACCAATGTAACCGCCAACAATCGGGCCGTAATCCGGCGAACCGAAAATTTCAGCCGTAATGACGTAAAACAACGTCGGGGCAATCATAATCAAAGTGCCAATAAACGATGCCAGGAATTTTCCGGCAACTACCTGCAATTCTGTAACCGGCAAAGTCATCAGAGTTTCTATGGAACCAACGCGACGCTCTTCGCTGAACAGTCGCATTGTCAATGCCGGAACAAAAAACGAAAGGATTAACGGCAAATAACCAAAAAACTGGCGCAATTCTGCACGTTTATAAATGAAGAATGTAGAAAAGAAAAGAATTCCCGTGATTATCAAATAAAGACAGGTAACAATGTATGGAATTGGTCCGCTAAAATAAGATTTTAATTCCCGCTTCATAATTATAGTTGCGGGATTGTGTTTTTTTGCTGTCTTTGATGACATTTATTTTGCCTCCACTGCCGCACCGGCATCTGAATTAGTTGTAAGCGCATGGAATACATCTTCCAGACTGTTTTTCTGAATTGTCATTTCGTACAAATCGTAACCGGATTCTACAAGTTTTTTTGCAAGAACCGGTCTGATTTCTGCGTTGCCTTCCACATTTACAAAAATTGCCCCGTCATCATGCTTGCAAACAGAATCAACACCGGCAATATTTTTTACTTCTGACGAAAGTTTTTCAAAATCAGCATTTTCGTTTACTAAGATTTTTACGGAAAGTTCGTGACCAAAACGCTCTTTGAGTTCATCAATCGGGCTGTCCGCAACAAGTTTACCGCCGGAAATAATAATTGCACGACTGCATAAAGTTTCAACTTCACTAAGAATATGGGTAGAAACAATTACCGTGCGGGTTTTACCAATTTCACGGATAATTGCGCGCACATCTTCAACCTGATTTGGATCAAGGCCGGAAGTTGGTTCATCAAGAATTAAAATTTCAGGATCTGACATAAGAGCATGGGCCAAAGCGACCCGCTGACGGTTACCACGGCTAAGTTCATTGATTTTTTTGCTCATAACTTCTTTTAAGCCGCATTCTTTACAAAGGAAAGGCACTTTTTCATCAGGATTTTCGCCCTGAATATTTGCAATGTAAATCAGATAATCTTCTACAATCATTTCGCCGTAAAGAGGCGCAGATTCCGGCATATATCCGATTTTCTTTTTTGTCTGAACAGGTTTTTCTGTAACATCCATGCCGTCAATTAAAATTTTGCCGGAAGTTGGAGCCAGAAATCCAGTAATCATTCGCATTGTGGTAGTTTTTCCCGCTCCGTTTGGGCCAAGCAAACCAACGATTTGCCCTGTAGGAATGGAAAAACTAACGTCATCTACCGCACGAAAATCCCCAAAAATTCGGGAAATGTGGGACACTTCAATCATTTTTTTACCTCTTTTGAAATCAGATTTTTGAATTACTTTGAGATTTTGATTTTAAAGTTGCCTCTAAAATAACACAGAAAATCCGCAATTTACAAAGTTTAAAATACTCAACTTTTAAATATAACAAAAAAACAATAGCGGGTGGAAATTAGTTACTTTGATAACAAGTTTTTATAGAGGCTAAACGCTGAACCTTTCTACAATCTCGGTCGGCAAATTAATATTCACAGGAGTCTGAACCTTATCATTTGCGGACTGAACAATCATATTAACGGCACGGTAGCCCATTCCACTTTTCTGGACATTAATGGTCGTGAGTGGCGGGCAGGTATACGCAGAGGCCTCTATATTATCAATGCTGATTAACGCAACTTTTTGAGGCACGGCAATTTTATTTTTATTCAGATAACACAAAACCCCGATTGCAACCTCGTCCGAACCGCAAATTATTGCGCGCGGAAAATTTTTAAAACGCTCCCCGCTATTGTTCGTGTCGTCAATTTCTGCGCCCGTCGCCGTTGACTTTCCGTTCAAATCAGATTCATCGTCGTCGCCAGCCAGACGCTGCATAACATGATAGCCACCAAGAGAATTAAAACATTCGCCAAGATAAAAAGATTTGCGATCCGCCTTCATATCATGATGCAAAAAGCCCTGCTGAACCCCGTCCACACGGTCATCATTCTGGCCAACATAAGCAATATCACGAAATCCTTTTTGATAAAGATATTCCACAGCCTGCTTACCGGCCGCCAGACGATCAAAACTGACAGAACTTAAACCATCGTACTGCCATTCAACGCAAACCGTCCGCCGGATTCTTTCCTTGATTTTTTCAATTATGATTTTATCTTCCTCAGTTTTAAGACACGACCCCGTAGAAATCAAAATCATGGAACCAATATTTTCTTCATGAATGAGCTGATTAAACAAAATAGGATCTTTTAATTCCTCAAAAAAACGGATAAAAGAAACAGAATATTTATTTTCGTGCGCCGCAGTATGAATTCCCTCTATAATTTCCGCATAATAGGGACGCCTAAAAACATCCGCAGAATTCAGCACCACGCCAATTTTTTTAGATGCCATGGCAACTTCGCCCTGCTGCAAAGTCTGAGCCGCAACATTCGGACGATAGCCCAGTCGATCAATAACTTCAAGAATGCGCTTTCTGGTTTCCGGCGCCACAGAACGTTCAGTATTACCGCTGATTACATAACTTACAAGACTTCTTGTAACGCCCGCTTCCCTTGCAACATCATTTTGAGTTACCGCTCTCCGTTCACTTTTTGCCATACAATCCTCATTTTATCAACACGTGTTGAGAATTTTATTATACAGCTGTTGCAAATTATGTCAATTTTGATTTTTAGTAAGATTTTTATTATGGCGACTCTGCCCGCAAGCGTGCAGACCGGGCTTTTCGTGGCTACGGCATTCGCGGCCACTACAATCCCTGTCGCGCCGGGCACAAAAAAGTTTATATCTTCTTCCGACTTTACGATTTTCCGCCAATTGCTTTATGCACGGAGTTAATTTTCCTTCCAGCCAAGCACGCCACTTGCGTCATCAGCAAAAACAAGTGCGATTTTGTGAGTAGTTTTACCTGCCACGCTGTAACGCTCGGCGTAACCTTTCTTTTCAATCTGCGCAAACGCTTCTTTCACGCCTTTTTCAAAATCTGCCGGCGAAACAGTTTTCAGTTCAAAAATATAAACATCAGTCTGAGTGGTCAAAGTAATATCACTACGGCCAAAAAGCGACTGCATTTCGCTTACAACATTAAAACCGGTCATTCTAAAAAGCACATGGGTAATCGCTTCATAGAAATTTTCGCACATATTTTTTTGCAAAATGGTCGGAATGTCAGAAAAACATGCTTTTACAATGCGCATTGCCATTTCCAAATCCTGCGCGGCAAAGGCTTTTCGGAGGTAGTCAACGGAAAGGCCCAAATCATCATCAGGCACGCTTATAAACTTTGGGAGGATTGCATTTAAAAAGCCGTCTTCAACTTCTTTGTTCGGGAAGCCTAAAGTGTAAATGCGGCCACGTCTTTCAAAACCTTTGATTGTAAGGTAACCGCTTTGGTAAATTACTGGCAACATATTTTTGCTATTAGGGTCGTAGACTTTAAATTGAGTTTCAGTTGCCTGTCTTCCGTCCAGAATTGACAAAAGCTGGAAGGGTTGATTTTGCAATGTTTTTACTAAAAATGCCGGAGTTCCACTTTCAAACCAGTAAGAGCCAAAATCAGAAGTTTTTAAGCATCGCAAAAGGCAAAATGGATTGTAAACACCTTCACTGTTTGGAGCAAAATGATAGCCATCATACATTTGGGCAAGTTCTGCTTTTGTTTCTTCAAGTGACATTTCCTGAACTCTGGCCAGTTCTTCAATTTCTGGCATAAAATACTGGGTAAGTTCAGTTTCAGAAATTCCGCAGATTGAAGAATATTTTTCCTCAAGTGAAATATCTTCCAACTGATTAAGCCCGCTAAAAATATTCATGTGACTTACCCGAGTTATCCCGGTAATAAATATAAAGCGAATATATTCGTCGCATGCTTTAAGAGTCACGTAAAAATCCCGCAAAATCGTTCTGTTTTTTTCTTCGTATTCTGTGTAAAGGGCGTCCAAAATCGGTTTGTCGTATTCGTCAATCAGAATGACAACTTTTTTGCCAGTGATTTCGTTTGCTTTTTGAATGATGTCACTCAAGCGTATAGCAAAACTTTCCGCAACCTTCATGATTTTGTATTTTTCTTCATATTTAGAAAGGGTGGAATTAAGGGCAGCATTTAATTTTTCATCAGTAGAAAAACCACTTATACTGAAATTCAAATAAATTACAGGGTATTCAATCCAGTCTTTTTCAAGTTTTTCTATTGCAAGACCGGTAAATAATTCTTTTTTGCCTTCAAAATATGCCTTCATTGTGGAAAGCAAAAGGCTCTTTCCAAAACGATGGGGGCGGCTTAAAAAATACGACTGACCTTCGGTTGCAAGTTTATAAACAAAAGCCGTTTTATCAACATAAACAGCATTACGTTCGCGAATATCCGAAAATGTCTGTATGCCAATCGGCAAAAATCTTCCTTGAGCCATACGTTAAATATAGCACGGTTAACCGTTTTTTTTAAGGGAAAAGACTTCAGTGGCAAGGGTAAGATCCTGAATCAAGTTGAGGATGACGTTGGCGGTAATCAGGACGACATTAGTTTTTAGGTAATCCAGTTTCAAAACACACGAAATATACTTTTTTGGGCAAGGCTATGGAGCAGCCGCGAAGGTTGTTGAAACAACCGAAGCGGAAGCCCGCAGGCGCGCTATTTGTGCGCCGAGGACTTTGAGCGAATAGCGAACTGCGGAACAGCCGGCGACACAAAGCAAACTGGACTGGGATTTTTTTAATTTTCTGGGGGATTTTGCTTTGTGACGTGCCCCCGTGTGAAAATTTTTACAAAAAAAACCGTGCCAGACAAACTGCCCGGCACGGAAAAGTCATTTAGAAAAGGTATGTTTAGTTATAGGAAATTACAAGAGTTGCTTGTAAACCGTTTGTTGCTGTTACCTTAATTACACCTGCTTCTTTTAGTGTGGCGATTGTATCTGCATCTGTAATTGCAACTTTGTAGTAATCATTTGACTGCCATGCAAGTGATTCTCCTGCATATATCCACCAACTATCACCAGAAGCAATACCTGTCCAGTCACAATCTTTAGCTTCAATCAAAATTGTATTAACAGTAAGGTTTTTCAGTGCTGAAATATCAACTTCAAGAGCTGTAGAAGAACCTGTGTATGATGCTGAATAAAGCTGTGTATATTCACTCTTTACTGCGTATTCCAAAGCCGCAGAACCGTCAGCAACAAATTCAAACCAAGCATTGTCTGCTTTTAATTCAATTGTACTTGAAATATCCTTACCATCTGCGTCTGTTGCGACAATGCCTTTAATTTCTAAGTAACCGCCAGCGTTTATATAACTGTTACTTACTTCAAATGTTCCGCTTGCTTTATCTTCTGCGAGTGTTACATCGGCAGTTGTTGTTGTTGCATCATAACCGTAAGTAATTGTTGCAGTAGCTGGTGTAAAGCCTGTGAACGTTACTTTAAATGTCATTGTTTCTTCTGCAAATGCAGTAAGTTCTATTGATTTAAGATAGCCATCATCTGATTCACCTGCAGAATAACAGAAATAACTTGCCGACTGTGAAACTTTAATTTCATTTTCGTCTGCATCTTTTACTGTAACAACAATATCATTAAACCAGTTATAAGAGTTTGCATTTGCTTTTTTAAAACTTACAATAGCAGATTTTTGACCAGCAGTATAAGTTACATCTGCATCATAAACATCTTCTGTTCCATCATTGCTATATTTTACACTGATAGTAGAAGCACTTGCGGCAACGTCTTCTGGAAGAGTAAGCAGAATCTTGTAGCAAGGGTCATAAACATTTACGTTGAATTTCTGATCATAAACATCACTGTCACCAGCTTCTTCTGGATAAAGTGTGAAATATGCATCGCTGTTTTCTGCAACGCCAACAATTGTAAATGCAGTTACACCTTCAACTGTGGTTTTTGTAACGTTAATTGCAAGCGAGTTATTGTCTGCAACAATCCACGTTCCCTTTGATTCTTTTACTGTAAGAGTAATGCTTGAACCAACATCAACTTTAAGATTTGTTGTGTCTTCGTTGAATGAAATGTAGTACTTTTCTTCTTCTGTGCCAGAATTATCATCTGTATTCGGGTTACATGCTACAAATGAGCCAAGCATAAGAACGGCTGCAAGACCGCCAATGATTTTTTTAATAGTTTTCATAATTCCTCCTGTAAGAAATAAAAACCTGAACTAAAACTTTGCCTGTACGGGCAGATTATATTTACACACTTGTTGTCTACACGTGTTGATAAATTAAGTATAAATCAGAATTTTTGTCTGTCAAATTTTTTTATTAAAATTTTTGATTTTTTTTTCTAGAAACGACCTAAACACAGCGGACGAAAAATATTCCGCGCGCTGTGTTTGTAAATTCTGTGATTTTACTGAACGTTAAAGGCGTTCAACGAAGGCAGTGCCTTTGCATTTGAATCAAAGAGTGCCTGATTTTCCCAGGAACTTTTCATATCATCATCAATGCCAAGGTAGCAGCCACCCCAGTAAAAATATCCGCCGGCAGAATCAACTGACGAACAAAGTTCCATGAGGTACTGCATAACGCCAGCCTGATTTTCTATGCTTGAATCAATTTCGCCACTTGAACTAATACCTTCGCCTTTTTTGTAGCCAATAAGATTTTTTGCACACTGTTTGCCACAAGCATAAGTGCTGTTATCAACTTTTGAACTTTGATAATAAGTGTTGCCTGTTGAATCAGTGTAAGCGTCGTTATCATAACAGAAAGAATTTTCTGCAATTACAACGTTATATCCGGCATTTTTGAAAGTCTGGAGGTTTGCCTTTAACTGAACATCCGTGCCGTGAGCTTCATAGAACGGATAGTAAGAAACTCCCAGGTGCGTGATGTATGCGTTTCCCTCCGAATCGCTGCCAACTGCCTCTGCATAATTTAAAAGTGTCGTTGCATAAGAGCTTTTTCCGCCATTTGACATATGAAGCATGATTTTACATTCCGGCAAAACTGAGCGCACTGCCTCTGCTCCGGCTTTTAAATAATCTGCGGTGTAGTTTTTGGCATTTTCCACGGCAGAATTTGTCTGGAAGAGGCCGCCCTGCATTTCGTTACCAAGTTGTACCATATCCGGAGCAACGCCATCTTCTTTCATTGATGTCAAAATCTGCTTTGTATATTCGCCAACGGCCTGGGCAAGTTCATCAGATGTCGTGATTTGTGACCATTCTGCCGGGCATTTTTGATGTCCAGGATCTGCCCAGGTATCAGAATAATGAAAATCAAGAAGAACTTTCATTCCATATTTTTTGGCACGTTTTGCCATCGTGAGTGTACGGCTCAGATTGTTGTATCCGTAAGGTCCCCACTCAGTAGTGTCAAGTTCCTGAGTATAATCATTCCAGATTCTCAGACGTATCCAGTTTACGCCGTGTTCTGCTAAAATTGCAAAGACATCTTTTTCTGAATTGTCCTCGTCATAAAATTTCAAGCCAAGTTCTTCAAGAGCGGCAACTTCGCTTGCATCAACGCCACGCATAAAATCTTTGGAAACGTCCGCCGCAGAAATGTTATATCCCGAATAATCCGTAAATTCTTTTGACATATTTTGTCCCGGTACCACTGAACTATCTGACGGATAAGACGGAACTGTACAAGAAGCAAATGCAGCTGTAAGTGCAAATGCTGCCGTTACCGCAGAAATCTTCAGTCCTTTTTTTAAGTTTTTTGTGTTTTTCATATTCTAAACTCCAGAAATTTACTACTTGATTGTGTAAACAAGGCCATTCTTCATATTTACTTTTACGCTTGTGTGATCATCATCTGCATAAGTGAGTGCATCGCCGACAGTATCGTTTACGGCTTTACCATCATCCCAGCCCAATGTTGATGCAAGAACAATGTAAATTTTATCTCCTGATGAATATCCGCACTTTGAAAGTGAAATTGCATATTCAACGAAATCTACACTTTCGCTGTCCGTCCAACCGGCAGGGCCACAGCTGAATTCTGATGAATCAAGAGCCGCAAAACTTGTGCCACTGGCAATTGCCGCACCGCTCACTCCGCTACCACTATTTTCATAGCCCGGCTGATGATAAAGCACTGCATCAGGATAAAGTGGCGAACGTGAAGGCAGGAATTGCATTGAATCTGATGCCTTGTACTTTGTTTCTGTAAGTTCCGGAGTCGATGAGTTGCCGTCCTTTACAAAATAAAGATGAACTGCATTTTTCCAGGTTATATTAAGATTTCCGCTGATTCCAACATAAAGATTTTCTTCATCATTTGTGATTGCAACTTCCGTAAAATCACACTCGGTAGTAGTTGCTGAATTGCTGAATGCATAAGAATCACCAGAATCATCGGTGTAAACGGTTGCACCCTTTTCTTCCGTAAAGTTGGCGTCTTTTTTACCGTCAATTACAACTGAATATTTTGTAAATCTGATTGTAATTGAATTACTGTAAGAATCGCCGTTATTTTCTGGCAGAAGATTTCTTAAATTTACCGCAACGTTTACATTTTCAAGGTTTGTTTTTAAAGTTTCTGCATCGCTAAAGTCAAATCCATCAGCCGGTTTTAATTTTAATGATGAACCGTCCGCAGTCACTGTAAAAGCGTAAGTATTTCCGTCGCTGCCAGTGCCCGTTACAGTTTCAGTTTCGCCTTCAATTGCAATTTCTGAATTCAGTGGGAATTCAATTTCTGACGATTCACTAAATCCTGAAGTTGAAAAATCAATGCCATAATCAGAAAACAACGGTTTAATCTGAATATTTTTAACGTCCAAAGCGCTGATTGCACGTCCACTCTGATTGCCTTCCGCACATTTAAATCCGCTGAGTTTTAAGCTCATCACGGCAGTTCCAGAAGGAATTTTCTGACTATCAAAAAGTGCCATGATTTCAGACATATCAATTTTGTAGCCTTTGTAATCTTCCGTAAAAGTTCCGCTCACAGAATCAAATTTTTCTACAACCGTGTTGCCGTCCTCGTTCGTGTAAGTCAATTCAATTGAACCGCTAACATTACTTGCTGCGGCCTGTTTTGAAAATTTTACCAAAAGACTCTGATTGTAATAATCGTCGCCTAATTTTTCTGAGGCCGGGCTCATATCTTCTGTGGAAAGTCCGTTGTAACACCAGATTTTTGAATCAAGACTCATAACGCCCGTCTGAGATTCAAGTTCTTTTTCCATTTCTGAACTCAGAGTTCCCTGTAAAAATTCACAGCCACTTACCAAAAACAAGGCTGAAGCTGCAAATAAACTTGTAAATATTTTTCCAGTTTTGTTAATTTTCATTTTCAAGCCTCCTACTCTGCAGTGATTGACGCTGTTCCGCTGCTTCCGTCAACGGTTACAGTAATTTCTGATGAACTTAAATCAATTGCGCTGTAAAAATTGCAATATTTTGAACCGTCGGCAGCATTTCCTTTTACGGTCGGGAACCATCCGCGGGTCCAGTCATCAACTTTTACAAGAGTAAATTGAATCCACTCAGAAGTGCATTTTATTGCGTTTGAAGTGCCTTCTCCGTTTTTCATTACAATGTCACATTCCGTATTTTCTTTTTCCCAGGCAGTGTCGCCATCAAAACTTCCCGGAATAGAATATTCACCGGTTACATCAGTTGGAAAATTTGTAAACACGATTGTGACATTCACAGACTGCTGGTTATGAAGTCCGTTTACATCAGCACAACCAGTAAAAATTGCTGCAAAGCCAATCAAAAGTGCCGCAAATGCAGATTTTATTATTTTTTTATTCTGATTTTTCATGGCTTCCTCCTAAAATTCCCAGATAAAGCCAAAACTGATATGGCTTGTCGTGTCAGATTCCAAAGTGTTCAGAGTGTAAGTTCTGTGTGGCGCTTTGTTCATCCAGTTGTCTGCACGGTAAAGGGAATAATTGTTTTCGCCATAAGGATTCATACCGTACGCAAAATGTGTCCAGAAATGTGGGTGACCAGGAAGTGCAGTTTTATTGATTTTAAATCCGGCCGCAATTCCAAACGGCACGATTGTTGCATCGCTACTGCCAGTTCTTGTGATTCCACCAAGGTGAACGTTCATTCTGTCGTTTATATCGCCAGAAAGCATGAATGAGTTGTAAAGAACGTCTGTTGTATAGAAATTTCCGCTTGACCATGATGAATATGACGGTTTAATTGCCCAGTCAAAAGTAAGTTTTTTCATAAAAGGAATTACGTCGCTGGCATTAATTTCAATTCCGGCTTCTTCCATGCTGATAACCATTTCGCGATTTGCACTTGTTTCTGTGGCAAGTCGTTCAACAGTCAAAACTCCGTAACCGCCAACCGTAATGTCCATTTTTGTGAATGACTCAAGACTCAAATCAAAGAACGGCTGAGTTCGCAAAGCCATAAGACCATCAGAAAGTGCACTGACATCATTAAATGTAAGAGTTTCATCAAGTCCGGCACTAAAGAATTCAAGAGGATTAATATCAAAATCCGCTTTTACAGTAACAGTATCTGCGTTGATGTCATCGTAAATCTGACCATCAGAACCCCAAACTGAATCAACTGAGGAACCGGCATAAGAAGCCTTTACTTTAAGATTAAAAAGATCCGTGCCGTAACTTACACGACCCGCAAACGCTGAAGAATCAAGACCAAAATCAATTGTAGAACCAAAACTTGTAAGTCCGTGAACTTCAAATTTCAAAGAATCAAGAGGATTTGCGCTAAAGTAGAGCGAAGCGGCATTTGTAGACGCTGTGTTATAGAAGTAAAGCTGCTCTGCCGTAGTAGAACTTCCAAAAGTTGCTGCCAGACGGAAAGAATCACCAAATCCAAGGTCAAGAATATCATACATTCCGTAAGTTCCGCGCATCTGGCTGAACGCCGCAAGAGCCTTTACACTTACATTTCCAAAACGCGAAAGTTTTTTACCGTTACTGATTTCCGTGTAACCTTTGCCAACGTCAAGCCAGCGGTCAATTACGTTATAAATTCCGGTAAATTCGCTCATTCCGTTGCCTTTAAGATTTCCGTAACCAAAACGAACATTTACAAACGGAGAACTAAAATTCAGCGCGAGTTTATTAAAAGTGCCAAGTCCATTGTCATTCCACTGATAAATCGGACTGAAAATCATAGAAGCAAGGCTCTGAAGTCCGTCGCCAATAGTTACGTCCGGAACATTTGCCGCATAACTGTTTGCTTTATAAAGAGTTTTATCAAAATCCCAGACAGAAATTTCTGCATCCAGCTGGAAAAGTTTGTTTATATCACCCCAGAACCACCAGTTTGCATTTGACAAAAGATGAGTGTTATCAATTTCGTAGCCTGATTTTTCGCCAGTGGCAATATCACGGATAATTGCACCGGTGTCACTGGTAGCTTCAACCCACAATCCCTGAAGAATTGAAGATTTTGGCGCTGCAGTTCCAGAATCCGCAACCTGAGGCGCAGCATTTTCTTTTATTGCATCAGTTAAATCGCGTTCAAGAGGAACAAGAAAACCGTCATCTGCTGCCTGTCCAAAAACTGCGACATTCATCAAAACTGCCGCAGCAATACTAAAAATACGCTTTTTTATCATTTTTCGCTTCCTTAATTTCTATTCTGTCTTAAGGTAAAGTTCCATGTCGTCAAAATTACCCCAGTTATCCGCATTTGTATCAAGATAAATACCAACAGTAATCTGATTATTTGTTACAGGAATTTCAATTTCGTACTTGTGCCAGTCCTGCCAGCCAGTATTTACGATTTTTGCCGTAACCTGATTTTTTCCGTCGCCGTAATTTGCAGCAAAGAGCCGGATGTTATTTTCTCCGCCGCCGCCCATTGCCCAAAGTGACAGGACATAAGTTCCGTTTTCAATATTTTTCAAATCCTGAGAAAGTATTGATTCAAAACCGTTTGCAAGCCAGTACTTGTAAGTCCATTTTCCTGTGTGAGCATTTCCCTTGTTATTTTCAAGGAAGCACGCCGTTGATGAACCGTTCAGTTTCCAGCTTCCGATTTTTCCGTCCTTAATCTGTTTGCCACTTTCAAAAGAAGGATCCTGAATCAAATTTACTTTTGTAGAAATTTCAACATCAATCCACGGTTTAAATGCAGAACCTTCAACACTTCCATAAATGCGCACAGTTTTTGCAGTTGTTTCTGAGGCCCAATCGTGTTTTTCCCATTTTACATTTACAAGATATTCGCGGTCATTTTCGCGGACAACTTTTATCTGGCCAGGAAGTTCCGGAGCAACCCCCGGTTTTGTAATAACTTTTACAGTGTCTGCAACGTCATAAATGTCAAAACTTGATTTATTAGAAGCCGTGCCACCCCAAACATTTTCTGTTGATTCAGCACCGCGGGCAAGTTTCCAAACGTCCATAGAAGGAAGCACACGGCCTTTAAAGTCAAACATTCCCTGATTTTCCCAGGTTGAACCTTCCGTAGCAGAAAGTCCCGCGCCTTTTACAGGAATCCATGCCGGTTCCCAGTAGAAAACTCCGACACCGCCCTTTACAGAAGCGACAGTATCAATAATGTCACGCACCGCAGTAGCCTGGCCCTGAACTGATGCCTTGTAACCATCATCAGTTTCGCTGAAAATCATAAAATTGTTACCCTGGTCATCAGCGTCATCTTCTGTATAACCGTAAGCAGTTTCTACAACAGCCATTTCTTTGCCATAACGCTTTGCAAGCATTTCAAGATTTGCCTTCAAATCAGAAGCCTTGCCGTGCCAGTAAGTATAAAAAGAAAGACCAATCACATCGTAATCAATTTTTGCTTTCTTTACGTCGTCAAAAATCCATTTGTAAAGTTCCTGGTCCCCGCCGTCAGCAAGGTGAATTACAATTTTAATTTTGTCGCCGCCGTTTTCAGCCTTGCGAACACCTGCAGACGCTCTTGTCAAAAGTTTTAAGAATTCTTCCATTCCGCCAATGTCTTCGCCGGAATTTGTCCACAATTTTCCGTGAGGCCACATAAAACCACTGTTCAATTCATTACCAATCTGAACTGCATCAGCTCTGGCACCGGCATCTTCAAATGCCTTGAGCGATTCGTAAGTAAATTTTTCTACGGCATCTTCAAGTTCTGCACGGCTAAGATTTTTCCAGTCCTGAGGCATATTCTGTTTTCCAGGATCAGCCCAAGTATCAGAATAATGAAAATCCACCATAAGTTTTAAACCGGCAGCCTTTGCTCTTTTTGCCATGTCAAGGTCAACTTTTACACTGTTGTTTCCGCCACCATAAGCCTGACCTTTTTTTGCAATCAACTTGCCTTCTGCATCATAAACATCTTTTTCGTAAACAGGATTATTCCAAACGCGCAGACGAACCCAGTTCACACCGCTGTCTTTTAAAATGTTAAAAAGATCGTCGGCTTTGCCTTCGCGGTTAAAATATTTTCCGCCATTTTTTTCAATATCAGAAAGAGAACTGATATCCACACCCATCATAAAATCGTCAGACAAAGAAGCAACGGGCTCCACAAAGATATTCTGCTTTACACCGTCAGCTTCCGCATGAGTGACGGCAAAAACAGAAAACACAGAAACAGTCAATGCAAACAACCCTGCAATAACTTTTTTCATAAAAACTCCAGAATAGAAAACCTGATTTTGCGCAACCGGTTTTCCAAATTAATAAAAAAAAATCAACACATATCAACACGTGTTGATTACCCCTTACAAATAGATTAAATCCGAATTCTTACGGTGTCAAATTTTTTTTTGATTTTTTTACAGGATTTTTTTGCGGGCGTGCCCACTCCGCTCGCGTTGCTCGCTACGGGTCGCTATATCCACCCTTCGCTAACGCTCAAAGTCCTCAGCGCACAAATTGTGCGCTTCCGGGCTTCTGCTTCGGTTTTTGAAAAAACCTTCGCAGGGGTTCCTAGCGCTCACGCAGTTAACAGAATTTAAAAATGTCGCGTTTTTTTATTTTTTACACCACGCGTAAGGGCGTGGAAGCCCTTTAGTTCCGTAGCGAAGCGCGCTTTGCGCGCGCAGCGTAGGAATGAGCGAACAGCGAAGGCTGAAAGGCCCGACGGCGCCTGCGCCGGAACGCCCAAAAGATTTTTTTACACTTTTTCAAGTTCCGCAAAGGCAGCGTAATGTAGCACGTCAAAATTTTCCGGGGCAATTTTTTGCAAAAGAGCAAGGTGTTCAGTTTCCCACTCGGCAATTTTTTCCGACGACAAAGAAGCGCCAATTCCGCGGCAAGATTTCATGCGGCCGTTCCAGGTTTCGCGGGTAAAATGAACCGGAAGTTTCCATTCCTCAGTCTTTAGAATTTTGAAATTTTCCCTATATTCCGCCGGCACAGAAATTTTTTCCATAACAGAACCCTTACCAGACCACGCGGGATTATATTTCAAAACCAGATTTTCCGAAGCTCCGGCAATTTTATCTTCAAAAGGCAGCCATTCCATAACAAGCAGCAGCAATTTTCCGTGCGGTTTTAAAACACGACTGAATTCCTTTGCGGTTCTTACGTAATCAAAATACCAGAAACACTGACAGGCAGTTATCACGTCAAAACTTTCGTCCGGAAAACTCAAATTTTCTGCCGTACTGACAAAATAATTTATTTTCGCACCAGGAATTTTTTCCGAAAGTAATTTCGCCTCGGCAATTTGATTTTCAGAAATATCCGTGCCAGTCCATTCGCCACCGTACTTTTGCATATTTCGCGGCAAAACTCCAGTGCCAGTTCCAACATCAAGAATTTTCTGACCATTAGTACAAAGTCCTAACGAAACAATCTTTTCGTAAAATTCATCCGGATAAATATCGCGGTACTTTCCATAAACTTTTGAAGTTTTACCAAAATCAAAAGTCGCGCCGCCGTCAATTCTTTTACATGAAATTTCCATAGCTGAATATTAATGAAAAATAAAATCATGCTCAACTTTTTTGTTTCCGGCACCTCCTGTGCTGAAGCTGTCTAATAAGTTTAGTGCGTAGCGTCATTCCGAACTTGTTTCGGAATCTATACACTAGATATAATGTAGATGCTGAAATAAATTCAGCATGACATTAGTTTTAAGACAGCCCTGCTTTTAAAGGAATCTTATGAAAAAGCATATTTTACTTTCGATTGCACTTTTGTTGATTTTTCCGCTCGCGGCACAAAAAAAATCTGAAGCACAAACTGTAACAGACACTACCAGCAAAGGCGCGTCGTCCATAAACGTCATTGCATCGACATCCTGGACCGCGGCATTCGCAGACCTTGCCGGAATTGACAATGCAACGACAATCGCGCCGGCAACACTTCGTCATCCGCCGGAATACGAAATTACGGTCAGCGACATTCAAAAAATTTCCGAAAGCGACTTTTTTATTTACGCCGGCTTTGAAAGAATGATGAAAACTCTTGGCAAAACCTGCGGAAAAACACAAATGATTCAAATTGCGCTGAACAACTCCCTCGCCACCATAGAAGAAAGCACTCAAAAAATTGCTGAAGCATGCGGCACAATGGAAGAACGCAACAAACGCCTTGCCGAATATAAGGATTTTTTGCAAAACGCCCGCGCGGAACTTCAGCGAAAAGGACTTACAAAAGCAAAAGTCATCGTCAATAAAAATCAAATTTACCTGGCCCAGGATCTTGGACTGGACATTATTGCAGTTTTCGGCCCCAGCGAAGTTACCGCAAGCCAAATTCAAAACGCAAAAAATTCTTCCTGCGATTTTATTATTGATAACGTTCACAATCCTGTCGGGACTCCGCTCGCAGAAGCCTCCCCGACCTCAAAATATATTTTGTGGCGCAATTTCCCAGAAACAACCGAACACAATGCACTTCTTCACACAATCCAAAACAATGTTGACGCGTTGAGGAAATAGGG
>CAVHTI010000012.1:34664-48435 GCA_963638805.1 Anaerobutyricum sp. | reverse complement strand
AAAAACACAAAAAATATCCAAAGTTCTAAATAAAGCAAAAGCTTTATTTAGAACTTCACTCAAAAGCGGGATTTTTAAGGGCAGCGCCCTTAAACGCTTGCTGGGAAAGAGAGAGGGTCTGGGGGAGAGAAAACCTGAGAAGAAGCGCCGACAGGCGGTTCGATGATTGATAGCAAAGCGTTAAAAAAAATTGCGAGACAGCAATTTTTTAGCTTTACCAACAATCGCGAAGTAGAGGGTGTTCCTTCCCTCAGAAAACGCTATATTAAAAAAAAGAAAAAAAATATTTTTAATGTAAGAAAACATTTCGAAAAAAATATTTTTTAAGAAGAAAATCATTTTAAGAAAAATATTTTTTCTAAAAAAACATTTATCTTTCCCGTGATTTTCTATATTGTATTTTCTGCAGGCGGAATTTTCTGTCTGCCTTCCATCCTGTCGAAGCAAAGCTCCAGGGTGTTTTTATATATTGCCGGTATGATTTTTCATTCCGGCTTTTTTTTACCAGGTTTTCAACTCCGGGTGAAGTTCAAAAATTGTCGTTACAACCGTAAAATATTCTTCTTCATCAGCAAAAATTAACGCTTCTTTGCCTTTTTTCTTTGTTGTCAAAATCAAAACGTTAGATTCGTAATTTTTTCGTTCTTCTTCCGGCAACTGCAAAACCGGAAAAGAAGTTATTTCCGAAAATGCAATAAATTTTCCGTTTTCAAAAATCCCGTTTTCGTAAATTCCACATCTGTTGAAATTCACAAAATCAGACATTGCAAGATTTTCTGCAAGTAATGCACAGCCGCAAAATAAAATCTGCACCCAGATTTTAAAATCCCGGAAAAACGGAATAAAAATCAAAAAAAGCGCGACAATCAAAATCAAAAGTGACTTTTTTATTCCGCTGTTTTTTAGTGCAATTATTTTTTCTCCGGATTTTTTTTTCAAATTCAAAATTCTCAACGGAACAGAAATAAACATCATCAAAAAAATCACAAATGCAACAAGTCCAATTATAAATTTTGTTTCCATTTTCATCACTGACCCACAAAAAATTTTAAAGTTTTTACCGCAGATTCAAATGCCAGCGGAATTTTGTCCACATCATCACAATTTTCAATTTTATAAGATTTAAAACCGCTGACTTCCGTTTCCTGAGCTTTTAAATTTGCAATAAGTTCATCAATATTTTTAAAATTCTCACTCACATTGGCTGTAAAAAACAAATCGCAGGTTTTGTAAGTAATATTTTTATACTCATAAGTATTAGGAAAAGAACACAAAAATTTTACATTTTTTACATCAATTCCAATTTCTTCGCGACATTCGCGTTTTGCGGCCTCTTCTGCACTTTCGTCAGGGTCCACAAAACCACCCGGCAATGCAAGAAATCCTTTGCGGGGATTTTTAGCGCGCACTTCCAGCAGAACATTTTTTTCGTCATCAGTAATAATCACACCGACCGCAGCGGCAACATTGTTGTAAAGGTCAAAACCGCAGTCGGGGCACAACCATTTTCTGTCATTATGATTTTCAATCTTTTTACTGCCACAAATTGGACATAAATTAAAATCATTTTTCATTTAAAACACCTCATTGTTATGGCATCAGAAAGTTTTTCTGATTTTTTTATCGTCTGAATTATAATTGGCACAATCAGAGGAACAATCGCGCGAATTTTTGCCATTTTTCCTTTTATTTTGCCCATTCCGCCCCTCATAATCTGAGTTTTTATAATCGAAGACGCTTCTTCAACCAAAAGCGGAATAAATCGAAACATAACTTCCATAATTAAAATTAAATATTGCACAGGAATTTTTACAAGTGCAAACGGTTTTAAAAGCTGATTCATTCCGTCAATTAAATCATAATCCGGAGTTGAAAAATAAAAACCAAAAATACACGCAAGTGCCGCAAAAGTTTTTAAAAATGATTCTGCGCAGAAAAATATTTTGGAAGGCGTAATCGTCAAGAATTTCCAGGAAGTAAATCTGACTTCGTCAGGCAACGGCGGATGAAAAATCAACTGCAAAAACGCAAAAAATAACAGAAACGGCAGAATTTTCAGGCAGGAATTTAAAAAACTTTTTACCGAAAATCCGGAAAGAAATCCGTAAAAAATAGAAAGGCTCAAGATTAACACGCAGGCCCAGAACGGTTTGACGGCGAGCGAAAAAACAAAAATCAAAAGAAAAAGAATTATTCGCAAAACTGGCGGAAATTTTTGAATAAACGGTTTTTTAGTAAAATTTTTTGAGCCGGAAAGCACCAACGCAGAAGAATTCAGCGATTTTAACATTGAAATTGCAGGATAAGGCTCAAGAATTTTCAAATTTTCGCCGGTTTTATTTTCCAAAACTGATTTTTTATCATTTTTACAATCAAAAAATTTCGCACTGTCGTAAATTATTTTTCCGTTTTCTATTTTAATTTCACGGTCAGCAAAATTTGCTTCGTCCATTTTGTGAGTACTGAACAGAACAGTTTTTCCTTCATCCGCGAGTTTCTGAAACATTTTCATAATTTCTTCGCGGGCTTTAGAATCAAGGCCGGCAGTTGGCTCGTCAAACAAAATTATATCCGCGTCCATCGCGAGAATTCCGGCAATGGAAAGTCGGCGCTGCTCTCCGCCACTAAGTTCAAAAGTGTGACGTTCGCCAAATTTTTCAAACGGAAGCCCCGCGCAATTCATGCTTTTTTCCACGATTTTTTTTAAATTTTTACCGGAAATTCCCTTATTTCTTGGCCCAAACGCAACATCATCGGCGGCAAACGCTTCAAACAATGCGGCCTGACAATTTTGTTGCGCCAGAACCGGCCGTGTTTCTGCAAAAATTCCGGAATTTTCTGATTTTTCACTTTGCAAAAGGCCACTGCACAGTTCAAGAATTGTAGATTTTCCGGCGCCGGAACTTCCAGTCAACGCAGTAATTGTGCCTTTATACAGATCAAAAAAAACATTTTGGATTTTTGATTTTTCGTTCCAGGCAAAATTTATATTTTTTAAACTCAAAGAAATTTCTTTATTTTTACATTTTGGCAAAAGACTTTTATCTTTTTGTGGCAGAGGATTTCCCGTTATGCGCTGAATATTTTGTGCCGACTGCAAAAATTCCTGTTTTGTTCCGTCAAAAAAAACTTTTCCGCTTTCAATTCCAATAATTTTTTCAGCCTGATTTACAACTTCCATGTCGTGAGTAATTTGAATTATTGTATTTCCCTGCAAGTGCCAGTACTTCACAAATTCAAGGATGTCTTTTCTTGATTCAGGATCCAGCATAGAAATTGCCTCGTCCAAAATTAAAACTTGTGGGTAAATTGCAAGACTTCCGGCAAGTGCAAGTTTTTGAGTCTGGCCTAAAGAAAGTTCACCGGTAGAATTTTCCGCTTTGTGCAGCAAATCTGTAATGTTAAGACATTCGATTGTGCGTAATTCAACTTCTTCTTTTTTTAATTTTAAATTCTGAGGGCCAAATGATGTGTCGCGGTAAACAACTCCGCTTACAATTTGATCTTTTGGGGACTGAAAAACAACGCCGAACCGGACATTTTTTGAAAAGACAACGGAACCTGAATAAGATTTTTCCAGGCCACAAATAATTCTAGCGATGGTACTTTTTCCACTGCCGTTAAAACCAACAATTGCAGTATACGAACCTTCTTCAATTTCAAAAGAAACGTCGTCTACTGCAAAAGTCGGACTTGAATTGTATTTAAATTTTAAATTTTGTACAGAAATTAAGCTCACAATAACTGCTCAAAATTATTCTTTTATTGTAATTGTCACTACAAGAGTGGAAGTTGAATCTTTCATTGCATTTCCACCAGGGACAGCAAGACCTTCACCTGAAGCACTTACAATTTCTGTTTCAGAAGCAGTTCTTATTCCTGCATTCTGCATTTTAGTTTCGGCATTTGCAAAAGGATTTGATGGATTTCCAGACGGAGTAAACATTGTCTGCTGACCTTTACCAACAACAACAGCTCCAGACGGTGCATCAAAAGAAATTTCTGTGGCCGGAGTTGTAGAATCTGCCGGGCCATAATCAATTTCCGGCGCGCCACCTTCTGCTTCTGGGGCACCTTCTGGCATTTCTTCCGGATTTTCTTCAACTTCCTCAGATTCAGGATTTTCTTCTGCCGCAGCTACATTTCGATTATTTTCTGCAGAAACAGGATAAACCGCAACGGCACCTTCATAACAAGTCGTAAAACCGTCAGCTCTTGTCATATAATCAGTTCCACGAACAGAAGCAACTGCAACTGGACCGCGAACTGCATAATTCACACGAGTGTTTTCGACATGATTAACTTTTGAACGAACCGCTCCGGTTGCAAGTTTTACGTTAACCGTCTGAGTATTTCCTGATTCTTTTAAATCTGTGATTGTAATTCTTGTCAAAGCGCCAAGAGTCATAAAACTGTTCTGAACTTTAACTTTTGCTTCAGACTGAAATCCGGTATTTATGATTTCGTTAACTTCAACTTTATCGCCGGCGTTCAAGGCAATCCATTTTCCGCCGCGCTGAACTTCTACTTTTCCTTTTACATAAGTTATTGTCGCAGATTCAGCAAAAATCACTGCAGAAAATCCAATAACAAACAAAATTGAAATAATTTTCTTATTCAAAGCTTTCATTTTTACCTCCAATCAAAAAAATTAGAATGCAAAGACTAAATTTACGCCTGCCTGATAATTGCTGTTTTCACCTTTTGTAGCAATATCAGCATAAACTTTTATATCAAGACTAACCTGCAAATCTGAAGCAACATTAAAATAAAATGTTCCGTCGGCTTCAACTCCATTAAATGAAATTTGAGAATCAGGAACACCAAAAACCAACTTTGCGGCAGTTTCAAGACTGACATAACTTCCGGTCATAGAAAATTTTGCGCCCGGAATAATCACACCGGAAAGTTCAGGTTGCGGATAACTGTAATACGCGGTTTTTGAAGTAAATCCACGGAAAGTATGCAAAAATCCGTTGTTTCCTGAAGCGTAAACCACATCCGCATAAACGGCCATATTTTCTTTTATGTAATATGCCATTTTAAGATTTGTATAATTGCTGAGTGCATTGGCAAAATCAAAATTCGGAATTCCAAAAGTTGTAGATGCTTCATAGTAAATTGAACCTTTTACAGGACCTTTTGCAAGCAAATTAAGATAGAAACGATTGTATTCTTCTGATCCAAGATCTATAAATGCACTGCCCTGAACGCCTAAACTCTGATTTCCCCAAAGTGACGGAAACTGAACTGAAAAAAGAATCGGGACATAACGGTAAGCAAGCGCATAAACATTCTGATTAGAATCTCCGGAAGCAACGGCATAAGCGTCTTTTGAAAGCATTGTAACGTTTAAAGAATTCAAGAGGCCCGTGTAACCGCCATAAAAACCAAAACTAACAGAAGGCAAAGAATACTGAACATAAGCGCCGTCACAAACCTGAGCAAAAATTGAAGCCGTATTATCCGCAAAGAAAAATCTTCCGATTGAAAAATCAAATTTTCCGTTTTTTATTTCTATCTGATTTGAAAATTTGAAAAGGTCAACGTCAAGAATATTTACGAATTTATTTAACGGAGCATAAAATTTTATTTTGTATAACGCTTCGCTGGAAAAATTCCAGCCGGTATTAGCAATAGAAGACGTTAACCATAAATATATGCCGTTAGCCTGTGTGAAATTATATTTTGAAAAATCAAATTTATTTACAGACAGTGTACTTTCGTTTTTGAAAATTCCGCCAATTTCAGCACAAAATGCAGAAGTTGAAAGCGAAATTGCAGCAATTACAGAAATAATTGTCTTTTTTATTTTCATGATAAACTCCTATTGCAAATCCTGAGATTCAACGACGTCGCCGGCCGTAAGAATTTCGTTGCCATATTTAAAAGAACAGTTTGTAAAAACCGAAAGACATTCAAATCCAGAAACTCTTTTTGAAGGATCCGAGGTTGAAGAAATAACTCCGTCAGTTTTTAACTGTTTAAAGGCATAGCGGGCAGAACCTTTTGTGATTTTATACATAATTCCGCCTTTTACATTCCAGGATTTTGCAAAAATCTGAGCAAGATTTGACATAGAAACTTCATCACTTTCTGCATATTTATCTGAAATTTGACCAGCGTCGTAAAGTGAATTAATTGCATCATCATAACTGGCATCTTCTGAAATAAATCCCTGAGAAACAGCTGATAAATAGCAAACCTGTCCGTAAGAAACTTTTGATGAGTCAAGAATCTCAGTGATTACATCTGCCGACTGAGCAAAAACTGCCGACGACAGCAAAAATGTTACCAAGAAAATAATAATTTTTTTCATACCATTATTTTAGATGACATTTTAAGCAATGTCTAGGATTCTGGAGAAGAGAAAACCCTCTGACGTGTGAACTTAGAAGAACAAACTTGTGTCATGCTGAATTCATTTCAGCATCTATAATATACCTAGCGTAGAGATTTCGAACTAAATTCGGACACTACACAAAAAACTTAGTGGACAGACAGTTTAAATTTTCTGTGTTTTTAAGTTACGCCGATTTTAAACTTTTTCTTGTCCAAGGTGTGTTTTTGGCATAGAATTCTGGCGATTTTTGGCGCGGAGTTTTAAATTTTGCGCCAGCGCGTAAGGGGTAGTAGCAGGCGCGAAGTTTTTTTCAAAAAACGAAGCGGAAGCCCGCAGGCGCGCTATTTGTGCGCCGAGGACTTTGGAGGCGAATGCCGGAACTGCGAATGGCCCGACCCGTAGCGAAGGCGAAGCCGGAGCGGAGGGGTACGCCCTAAAGAAAAATAATTTTGGAGGTATTTTTATGGACAGTGAATTGATAAAAAATTACAAGTCGTTTTTGACAAATGGAAAGACGGAGCGCGAATGTGTTGCTCGGATTATTCAGATGGCTGAAAAAAAGGGTTTTAAGGACATTTCTGAGTATAAAAAACTGAAGGCCGGGGACAAGGTTTATATTACGAAACTGAATAAGGCGATTGGGCTTTTTGAAATTGGCACGAATCCGGTGGAAGACGGCATTAATTTTTTGTGCGCCCATATTGATTCTCCGCGGCTGGATGCAAAGCAGAATCCTGTTTACGAAAAGGATTTTATAACTTATCTGAACACTCATTATTATGGTGGAATAAAAAAATATCAGTGGACGGCGCTGCCGCTTGCAATTCACGGGGTTGTTTGCAAAAAGGACGGAACAACCGTAAAAGTTGTAATTGGCGAAGATGCTGACGATCCGGTTTTCTGCATTTCTGACATTCTTCCGCATCTTGCTCAGGAACAAATGAAAGAAACTGCCAGCAATTTTATAAAAGGCGAAGATTTGGATTTGATTCTTGGCAGCGAAAATCCGCCGGCAAAAGACAAAGAAACGGAAAATAAGGAAAAATCCGCCGAAAATTCTGAGGAAAAAGACAAAAGCAAAAAGTTGGTTTTGCAGCTTTTAAAAGAAAAATACGGAATTGAAGAAGCGGATTTTCAGTCCGCAGAGCTTGAAGTTGTGCCGGCCGGTGCAGCCCGCGACCTTGGAATTGACCGTTCGCTCATTTTATCTTACGGCCAGGACGACCGTTCTTGTGCTTTTACGTCGGTTCAGGCAATTCTGGATACTCCGGCCACAAAACGAACAAACTGTACACTTTGTGTGGACAAAGAAGAAATCGGCAGTTACGGTTGCACTGGAATGTCGTCCGCACTTTTGGACAATATGGTCGCAGAAATTATCGCGCGCACCGACGAAACTTACAGTGAATTGACGTTGCGACGCTGCCTTGCAAATTCAAAAATGCTTTCCAGCGATGTTAATGCGGCTTACGACCCTTTGAACGGCGGACTTTTTGACAGAGACAACACAAGTTACCTTGGCGGAGGATTTACCTTCCAAAAATATACTGGCAGTCGCGGAAAATCTGGTGCAAGCGATGCAAACCCAGAATTTATTGCAAAAGTCAGAAATCTTATGGATAACGCCGGCGTGACCTACCAGATGGCAGAACTTGGCAAAGTTGATCAGGGCGGCGGCGGAACAATTGCACACTACGCGGCCGATTACGGAATGGAAGTTCTTGATGCCGGAGTTGCCGTTTTGAGCATGCACGCTCCGTGGGAAATTACTTCAAAATTCGACATCGAACAGATTTACAAAGGCAACTGCGCTTTTCTTAAACTTGAATAAAGAGCATCGCTAAAAATTGCAATTTTTAGAGGCTCCCATAAATAAACAATGCCCGGAATATTTTTTTTGATTTTCTGGGCGTTGCGCCACGGGCGAATGTCAATGCCCCGGCAACTTTTACAAATGCACGGTCGCGCCCGTGTCGCCGGGCTTTTCGCACTTCGCCGTCTAACCGCGGCTCATCCCTTTGGGACTGCTTCGCAGGTGCTACAATCCCTAACGCGCGGTGTAAAAATGGAAATTCTAGTCTTCTTCGATTTTTAAAACGTCACAAATGCGGTCAAAGTCGTTCTTGGAAGAAAATTCAATAACAATACTTCCTTTGTCCATTGTGCCGTTCATAGAAACGCCTTTTACGCCAAAAATATTTCTGAGATTCTGTTCAAACAATGCAACATCAGGATCTTTTTTTACAGTTTTCTTAGCTTTTTTTGTAGAAGCCGCACGGCCACCGTTATTCAGCTGATCCGCAAGTTCTTCTGCCTGTCGCACAGAAAGCGCACCACCGACAATTTTTCCAAAAAGAATGCGCATATCGGCATCATTTTTAGTCATCAAAATGGCGCGGGCATGACCGGGAGTAATAATTCCTTCGATGAGTGCTTTTTTCATATCAGAAGGCAACTTTAACAAACGGATCGCATTTGCAACTGTTGAACGATTTTTTCCGACCCTTTTTGCAACTTCTTCCTGAGTTAAATCACTCATCTGAACAAGATTGTAATACGCAGACGCTTCTTCAATAGGATTTAAATTTGCCCTCTGGATATTTTCTATAAGGGCCATTTCAAGTTTCTGCTGTTCGTTGTATTTTCTTAAAACAACCGGAACTTTTTCCAAACCGGCCATTTTTGCAGCACGAGTTCGGCGTTCACCGGCAATAATGTAAAATTCTTTGTCAGCAATATATTCAACGACAATTGGTTCAAGCACGCCACTTTCTTTTACAGATGCAGAAAGTTCTTCAAGTGCAGCCTGATTAAATTCCTGACGTGGCTGATGAGGATTAGGCTTAAGATATTCAGGATTTACCCAAAGTCCGCCATTTTCATCAACTTCAACGCAAGAAGGAACTTTTGAATTATTATTTACAGAAACAGAAGATGCAGCACCCGTAGAAAATGCAACTTCCGCAGAAGCCGTCGGATTTTCACTGAGGAGAGCACCTAAACCTTTTCCCAGTCCAGTAGTTTTAGCCACGGCGGATTACCTCTTCTGCTAATTTTTCGTAACTTTTTGCACCAACACAGTCAGGATCATATTTGCAAACCGGAAGTCCATGAGACGGAGCTTCTGAAAGTCTTACGTTTCGTGGAATAATTGTATTAAAAACAAGGTCCTTAAAATAAGCTTTTACCTGCATTACAACGTCCTGTGCAAGACGCGTTCTTGAATCATACATTGTAAAAAAGATTCCACCAATTCTTAAATTAGGGTTAACTTTTTCCTGAACATTTTTTACAGTCTGAAGAAGAAGAGTAATTCCTTCAAGGGCAAAGTATTCACACTGCATAGGAATCAAAACTGAATCAGCAGCGGCAAGACCGTTCAAAGTCAAAAGACCCAATGAAGGCGGGCAGTCAATTAAAATGTAGTCGTATTTTGATTTCAGCGGTTCAAGTGCGTTCTTCAAGAAATATTCACGATTTTCCTGATTTACAAGTTCAATTGCCGCTCCGGACAAATCAATTCCCGCACTAATTGCATCAAGATTTGGAATTGTGGTATGTTTAACGGCCTGTTCTGCTTCAACCTGGCCGGCAAGAAGTTCATAAACGGTCGGCTTATCGTTAGAAACGCCAACGCCACTAGACATATTTCCCTGCGAGTCAAAATCTACCAGAACAACTTTTTTTCCGGCAAGAGCAATATACGCTCCAATGTTTATTGCAGATGTTGTTTTTCCAACGCCACCCTTCTGATTAACAAATACAATACATTTACCCATAGAGTTAATTATAACAATTTTGAAAATGTTAGTCACGGAAAAATATCCAGACTGACTAAAAATTGCGATTTTCAAAGCCTTCCATTGAAAAAATTATTCAGACTGTTAAAATCGTCCTATGCTGATTGCCGCGACCCTTTCAAAACCTTGCCCTGATGTTCAGTTAATTCTTGGAAAGCCTTACACAAAAATAAAAATTACAGCACAGGCTTCTGACGGTAAAACTTCTTTTTTCTGTGAATTTTTTACGGAAAAGCAGGTTTTTCACAAACATTTTTCTGAACAGGAAGCTGAAGAATTTATAGAAACTCACGCCGGAAAAACTTTTAAAAATTGTGTAAAACGTACCGAAAGTGAAGAAATCACAATTCTTGCGAATAAAAAAGGCAAAATTTCAGTTTTAAAACGTCAGAATAATATAAAACTCAAAGTAAATAACGTTTCTGCGGATAAAAAAAAGAAAAATTATCTTCTTGAAGAAGGAAAGCCCGTGCCATTTTTAGTTCTTCTTGGAATTATGAACGACAGCGGAAAAGTAATTTCTTCAAAATACGATAAATTCCGGCAGATAAACCGCTTTTTGGAATTCATTGATGACGTTCTGCCGGAATTAAACAAAAATCTTTCTGAAGAAAATCCCTTGCGCATTGCAGATTTTGGGTGCGGAAAATCTTACCTTACGTTTGCCGTTCATTATTTTTTGACTGAAATCAAAAAAATCCCGTGCGAAATTGAAGGCCTTGATTTAAAAGAGGACGTAATTAACTACTGCAACGAAATTACGCGCAAACTTGGACTTAAAAACCTGATTTTTCACACTGGAAGTATAGAAAATTATTCCGGAAAAAATTCCCCTGACCTTGTAATTACACTTCACGCCTGCGACACCGCAACTGATTTTGCCTTAAAATATGCGGTTGGACGGGGAAGCAAAGTAATTTTGAGCGTTCCGTGCTGCCAGCATCAGATTAACACCCAGATTCAGCAGAATAAAAATCAAAATGATGACGAAAATTCAAAACTTTTTGAACCGCTTTTAAAATACGGTCTGATTCGGGAACGGTTCAGCGCGCTTTTAACGGACGCTCTGCGTGCACAATGGCTTGAAAGTCAAAATTATTCCGTTCAAATGCTGGAATTTATTGATATTGAACATACCCCAAAAAATCTTTTGATACGGGCCGTAAAAAAAGAAAATTCCGAAAAATCTGAGAAGAAATTCCCGGAAATTGCGGAAAAATTGCAAATTCACCCTGAAATCTGGAAATAATGGGCATCTCTAAAAATTGCAATTTTTAGAAGCTCCCTAATAAGAGACGTTGCTGGATTTAAAGAACGTTTTTGTAAAGAAAATCGGCGATTCCGGAATTATTATTGTCTTTTTCTGTCACAAAACCGGCAATTTTTTTGATTTCGGGGAGGCCGTTTTGCATGCACACGCCATAACCGCATTTACGAATCATACTTTCGTCGTTCATACTGTCGCCAAAGGCCATTGTTGTTTCAAGACCAATCCCGATGTGTTGTGCAAGCCACGTAATTGCTTCGCCTTTGCCACAATCTGGCGGTAAAATTTCTAGAAAATACGGTTTGCTTGTAAAAATAACGGCTCGGTTGCCCATTTCCTTTTTTATTATTGCCTGAAATTCCTGCAATTTTTCTGGGGCGCCGGGAACAAGCATTTTTGTAAATCCTTTTTTTAAGAAATTTTTATAATCTGGAACTTCGACGCCTTTTAAACCGCACAAATCAACGTCAAGTTTTGTAAATTCTGTTTCTTCGCGGTAATAAATTGTGTCTGGAGTATAAACTTCTGAGCGGAAACCGTATTCTTCGGCAAGGGAATCAACCCGGAGCAAAATATCTGAATCTACTTTACGGCAAAAAATCTGCTGACGGGTGTGCAAATCAAAAATGCTGCAACCGTTGATTGCAATTAAATAACGGCCCGCTTCTGTACCGGCAATTTGAAGGTGGCGGACAAACGGCAGAATTGCATCTTCCGCGCGTCCTGAACAAAGGACAACGTAAATGCCTTTTTCCGCGCATTTTTGCAGGGCTTTTACATTTTCGTCACTAATTTGACGGTCTGAATTTAACAAAGTGTCATCAAGGTCTAAAGCAATAAGTTTTACGTTCATTTTTTTAAGTAGCCCGTTTGATAAAAAAGAATATTTTGTATTTTGCATTAAAACAAAACTTTTGGAAAGTTAATTTTTTTTCTTGGCTCTGCGCGATAGGGATTGTAGGGGGCGCGAAGCGAGACACCATAAAAAAAAGCACCATTGTTCTGGTGCTTTTTTGTGGTGGCCGGAGGCGAACGCCGTAGCCCTGAAAAGCCCGGCCTGCCTTTAGGCAGGAATCGCCCGTATAAAAAAATTAAAATTCCGGCTGATTTTCGTAATTTTTCCAGGCGTCAATGAATTCAATCATAAACTGCTGAACGTCGCCGAACCATTTTTTCTGAAACTTGCAGGCCTCAACGCCAATGTAGCGGAAATGCCAGCATTCCCAGCGGTAACCGGTCACATCCTCGTAATTTTGAGGGAAACTGAGGCTCCAGCCATAATTCGCGGCATTTTTGTAAACCCAGGCGCCGGCGGGAGTTTTGTCAAAAGCATCGTCAACGGGCGCAAAATCCATTGCCATTCCAAGCTGATGCTGACTTGTTCCAGGGCGGGCACTTTCGCGTTCGGCTTCGTAAAGGCCGTCAACACTGACCCAGTAATCAAAAAGATTTTTCTGATATTCGTAGGAACGGTAGGTTGAACTTACGGTGAGGGTGATTCCGTCTTTTTTTGCGGCGGCGGCAAGAATTTTCAGGGCTTCAAAGGCTTCTGGGCGCAAACTGAGGGAATTTTTATTAATTTCAAAAAGTTCATTTTTTTCAAGATGAATAAGATTTTGCGGTTCGTAGTCGCTGGAAACGTTGTGTTTTTTATCAATCAGATAGAAAGGACTTAAATCTGTTGAAGAAAATTCGTTTTCGGAATCTAAAACTTTGTGCAAATCGTCCAGAAATTCCTGAGGATTGCCGTTCGGAATTGCCTCTTTGCAACGTTCGCTCATTGAAGAAAGCACGTTATTTAACTTTACAAACTCGGAATTCACGATTTTTTCTTCCTTTGCGGATTCAGTTTTTTCACTTTGCTGCTGATTTTGCGATTTTTCAGGATTTTCTGCCACCTTTGCAGGTTTAGCGCAGGAAACGAAAGCAAACAGCAACACGATGTTCATTAAAAAAAGTTTTTTCATATAAAGGTCCTTTTAGTTTGAGGCGCAGGGGCAACGGTCGCGCGAGCTGGAAACCGACATTCGCGCGGGAAGTCTTTTGTTCACCAGGAATCGACATTCGCGCGATGAGTCTTTTGTTTACCGGAAATCTCGCGCCGCGTACCGGTGGTGCCGTGTCGCGCGCCGAAAACCATCGGTTCACCGGGAATCTCCCGCCGCGTACCGCTAGTGCCGCGTCACGCGCACAAAATCAACGGTTCACCGGAAATCTCGCGCCGCGTACCGCCAATGCAGTGTCACGCGAACAAAATCGCCGGTTCACCGGAAATCTCGCGCCGCGTACCGCCAATGCAGTGTCACGCGAACAAAATCGCCGGTTCACCGGAAATCTCGCGCCGCGTACCGGTGGTGCCGT
>CAVHTI010000012.1:0-34482 GCA_963638805.1 Anaerobutyricum sp. | reverse complement strand
CACGCGCGCCCCTACTCTATCTGAAGTTCGCCGTTCAAAAGTATATCTTTTTGCGAACCATCGCAATATTTTAGTGTAATTGTCGGTTCGCGGACAACACCGTCCAGGTGAATCAGACTTGGAGCATCGTTATCATAATTTTCGCCAATTGCAAAATGACAGGTGTGAAAAGCCTTCTCGTCCTCAAGCATATTTCCGGTAATTCTTGCGGCAGGATTCAGGCCAATTCCAAGTTCGCCAATATTCCGGGCATTTTTTTTATACACGGAACTCTGACCTTCCGGCAATTTTTTTTCTTTTTCCAGAATTGCCGGGCGAATTTCAGCCTCAGTGATTGTTTTTTGCAATCGACGAGCCTCCACGCCTCCAGAAATTTCCTTGACATAACCATTTTTGACGGTGCATTTTATTGGCGTTTCAATGATAGAATCCCCGTCCCCAAACGTCATAGAACCGTCATAAACAATAATTCCGTTGCATCCATCAGATTTTTTACCGTCATATTCAGAACCACCAACAAGCGGACTTATAAAAACCTCGCCGGCAGGAATATTTCCGCCCGTTCCCGGTTTAGAAAAATCCCCGTCATCAGACAAAAGTTTGCGCCCCTTTACCGGAACATACAAGTCCGTGCCGCCGGGAGCCGTAACGTGAATTTCCTCAACATTTTCAAAAATTTCAGTCAGAGTTTTGCAGCGTTTTTTCAAAAGTGAATAATCAATATTCGCCGTGCGATTCATCATATCAACTGTAATTCCGGGAGTCCAAACCGCGCGCATAGATTTTTTTCCGTCCAGAAGGTAATCAAACGCGCTCGTGAATTTCTGGCCGTCGTCAGTTTTGTAAGGATTTGCGGCCGCCTCAGCATCTTTTCCCAATTTTATGTTGGAAATTGAAAAACAAACGTCAGGATTTGACTTAATTGCCGCCACAACTTCCGGATTCGCGTTATCAAAACTGGTTTTATCATTCTGATACATAAGCGTCGTGACGGCGCCGGCATCAACGGAAGCCTTGTATAAATCCTGCGCAATTTCTGCAGTTGCCGGATTTGCAATAATCAAAACCCGTTCCCCAGATTTTACTTTGCAAACGTTCAGAACAACATTTTCCGCCGGCGAAATTTCTTTTCCGCTCAGTTTTTGCTTTAAATCTTTAAATGTTTTAAATTCCATAAATCTATCTCCAAAATCGCCGGCTCAATTCCGTGCCATAAAATTATTCCGTGAATTTTCGCGCGCAACCGTGCCTTATCACTTTGATTTTTTTACGACCACAAGATTGCGCTCAGAATCTTCAAGCCCCGGGACATCAAGTTTTTGCACTTCGTATCCGCCGGTAAGTGCGCTGATTGCAGCCATTTCTTCTTTTATGTTTTCCATTTTGGCCTTGTATGCAAACATTGCACCGTCATTTTTTATAATTTTTAGCAAAGTTTTAGTCATTTTTTCATCAAGAGGTCTGAATGCCCGGAACGTTATAAAATCAAAAGTTTCCGCACCAATTTTTTCCGCCTCAGAACAAACCACTTCAACATTTTTCAGGCCCAGAATTGCCGCACAATTTTCAAGAAAAGCACAGCGTTTTGACATTCTTTCTACAAGTTTAAAATTCACTTCCGGAAACGCCGCCGCCAAAGGAATTCCCGGTAATCCGCCACCAGAACCAATGTCGCCAACCGTAATTTTCCCCGATTTTTCATCAAAAATTTTCTTAAAATACGAATAAGGCGCCAGCGAATCAAAAATATGACGCACGACCAGCTCGTCATGAACGCTCGTGTTCGTTAAATTATACGCCGAATTAAAAAGCACAATTTCGCCGATATATTTTTCCATTTTTCCGGCAAGTTCGCCAACATTTTCACAACCAAGTTTCAAAAGTCCGTCTTTCAACAAATCCGCCATAATTTTTTTCCTGATTTTTATTTGGGCGTTTCCCTTCACTTCGTTCCGGGCCGGGCTTTGCAGGGTTTCGCTATCGCTTCAGCCCCAGCTACTCCGCGTCAGAACAATGACGCTTCGTTTTGCTGTGGCCTGCTTCGCAGCCCTTACAATCCCTAACGCAAAATCCTATTTATCAATATCCAGAAGAATATCAATTTTAAGGTCGCCACTGTTTTTCAACACTACAAGATTTCCGAGTTTTTCTGCCGTTAAATTTTTCTGCTGACAAAGTTTGTACACAAAAGAATTTTCATTTTTACTGTCCTGAACAATATCCGGCTGAACCGTGTAATTTGTATTTGACCCGGAAGTTCTTACAGCTTTAAAAAGAATATAAAAAGTTTCAGTTCTGGCTTTTTGATTTGTAAAATATTTTCTGTCCGCCGTCAAAAGAAAACTTCCGTCAGCTTCAGGTTCGCTAAAAAACACGGTAGAAAGCGAATCCAGAATATTGTATCCGTTGATTTTAAATCTCAAAATAGAAGGTTTGCGCTGTTTAAAAGTCTGGGCGTCAGTTTTTTGCAATTCAAGATTTTCTTTTTCCGCGTCACCGCTGTTTTTTTGTTCATTTTTTAATTCTTCCAGAGTTGTTAAAATCTGCTTCAACATAGTCTCTGTTGTTTTAGAATTTTCCGTCAGCGCTGAATTTTTTGTCAAAACCGACGACAAATCCGAAATAGAAGAAATATCAGAAAATACTCCAGAATCATAAAGATTAGAAATATCAGACGCGGACAAAATCGAATTGGAATTTATAAAACTGGAAATTAAATCCGTGGCAGAAGTTCCATCCGTCAAAACCGCAGAATTTGTCGTGGAAGTTGTACTCGCCGTGGTTTTTGAATCCTCCGCCGTAGAATTTGACTTTCCAGGCATATCCGGTGAATAAAATTTCCCCTTAAAAGCCGAAGATGTGGAAGTTGTAATCGTCGGCATTTCAGGCATTGTAATTTCCGTGTCAGAAGTAGACACGGTAGGCATTTCGGGCATAGAAGGCATTTGCATTGTAGACTGTGCATAACAAGGCAAAACTGCCGTAAAAATTGCAGCAAGGCAAAATTTACAAATTCGCAAGACTTTCCTCCACATATTCAAGGCGCTGAGTCAGCTGGGCAATTGTTTTTTCCAGCCGTGACTTTTCTTTTTCCAGTTTTGTTTTAGGATCCGCGCCTCTTGCTTCCGCAGATTTTTGTTTCATCAGTTCGCGCACTGTCGCAGGACTTTTTCCGCCTTCAACAAACTGCTGTTCAACTTCGGCGCGGTCGTCCTTTTTTCTTACGGAAGCAACAACTTTCATATTATCAAAACCAATCGCAGGATTCACGTCCGCAGCGCTCACTTTTCTGATGTCTTTTGCAGAATTTCGCGGCATACAAAGAACGCGGTCAATATAATCTTCGTAGCGGATGTCGTTTTCCTGGCACAAATCAAAGGCTCTGGCAAGTTTTTTTCCAAATTCCTTCATCAATTCACCATTTTTTGCCAGATAATTTGTCTTAATATCTTCCGTAAGCTCTTTTAACTCCGCATTACTTTCCCATCCGATTGAATAATATCCCTTTTCCTCAGCTTTTTTCAAAAGTTCACCAAATTTTGCCCAGAATTCCTGAGTATGAACCTTTGCGCACTTTGCATAGGTCGGGTCAGTTTTCTGCTTTTCAACCGTAATCTGATGATGAGTGTATTCATGAATTGCCGTGTAAATCAGCATATTGTCAGATTTAAAATTTTTATTGTGCAGAAAAATCTCGTGTGTATCAGGTTTGTAAAATCCATTAACCCTTTTACTTTCTTTTCCTGTCTGAATTACGGTAAAATCCAGTTCTGCTGGTTCAAGTTCCAAAAGCAAGTCTTTAATTGCAGCGTTTTCCATTTATTTTTCCTTATAAAAACCCCGCGTTAGCGGTAGTACAGGAGGTGCTGTATGAGCTATTTTTCAAACGACGTTTGGAAAATAGCAGTGATAAAAATTACACGGATGTAATTTTTATCACACCTCTTTAGTTTCGTCTCATGATTTTTTATAAATTTAGTTCAAAAATCCAATTTTGTTCAAAATAATTGCACCGGCAACTGTTGCGGCCGTTTCCGTACGCATAACACGACTTCCCATTCCGCAGCGGATGTAGCCAAAATCTTCCAAAAGCTGGCGTTCCTTGTCCGTCCAGCCGCGTTCACTACCAATTGCAGCATAAACGGCCTTGCCTTCAGCGCACGGATTTGTGCAAAGCATACACGGCAAATCAGTCATCGCATCATTCAAAGAACACTTAGGATTCACGTTATCAAGCGCAAGCCTCAAAATATGATGAGCATGCTCTTTACTGGAATGTTCCTGACAATATTCCAGACATTCTTTTAAATTCTGATGAAGAAAAAGCTCTGGAACGTGAGTACTTGCCGCCTGAACCGTTCCATCCAGAAGCATTTTATACGCATTTCCTTTTTCAACCAGAGTAGACTGCATATAAGATTTTTCGCCAAGTTCCGTGCCGGTAAGATGAACTTCGCAGACACCAAGAGCAGCAATGTCGCGCAAAAGTCTTTTCAGCTGGATTGGTCGCGGAAATCCGATTATCATCCGCAAAGTAGAAAGATTTTTTCCGTCAGATTCTTCACTAAAAGTAAAACTTAACGTGCCGTTTTCACCTTCGGTAATTTTATTTATGACGGCAGTTCCGGCCTTTCCGCCAATTATTCCGGCATGAAAAGAATCGCCTTCGTTTTTGTGAATTATTTTTATAAGATGCTGAGCACGTTCATCTTTTAAACTCAGAGGTTTTGTAATTTCTTCCTGCGAAAACAAACAGATGTTCATTTTTAATCCTTTGAATTTTAGAAAAACTCTCAAAAATAAAAATTTCTAGAGATTTCCATTTGTAATTTTTTTCAGCATTTTGCAAAGCTGATCTTTTTCTATCAAATCAATTGGGCGGCCTTCTACAAAACGGTGAGCACTTTCAGAAAAACTGCTTACTGTAATGCAAATTCCTTTGTCACTTTTTGTTTCGCGCACTTTTTCATGAAAATCACGGATATTAATATCGCCAACCACGGTCTGATTTCTGTAAAAACGGAAAATTTCCTTGGCTTCCCACTTTGGATTTTCAACCGTACAGATAACTTCAACACATTCCGTAAAAACCTGTATATCTTCTATTTTGCAGTAAGAATCAGAGTGAAAATTTGTAATCAGTTTGCGCACAAGGGCAACAAATTCGCTCGTTCCAGACATCAAATAAACTTGAAGATTTTTATTCTGATTTAACTCAGAATATCTTGTTACCAGCTGATCAACGTCTTTGTAACCCGGCTTTTTAAGCTGAATCTGTTTTAAAAGTGTTAACGCCTTTGGAATATCGTTCAGGGCAATAAAATCTGCTGCACATCTGTATTTTATTTGAACTGAAATCTGCTCCGGTAAATCCGGCAACTTCATTGCAATGGCGTAATCCTGAATTGCAGCCTTATAATCTTTCATCCTTTCGTGCATTTTGCCGGCTTCAAGACAAGCACTCGGGCCGTAAACAGGATCAGGACGCAAATGAATAAAAATCTTCAGTGCCTTGTCCCCCATGGAACATTCCGTCATAGAAATTGCAACATCGTAAACAATTTCCTTATTATCAGGCATTTCTTCCAGGGCTTTTTTCAAAAACGGCAGTGCCTCGCGGTATTTATGAAGATTAAAAAGACACAAACCAATCATTCTGATAACTTCACGGTTTTCAGGATTAAGCATTCTTGCCTTTTTTAAGCAGATAAAGGCCTTATCATAAATTTTCTGTTCATAACAAGTTTTTGCAACATAAAGATTTGCTTCAAAAGAATCCGGTTCACGTTTCATTGCAACCAGAAGATAATTCAAGGCATCTTCCAGTTTTCCCTGATGAAATGCCGCAATTCCAAGCCTCAAAGTTACTCTTGCAATATTAACTTCAATGTGAGAAGTAGAAACATCGTAAAGAGATTTATAAGTTGACCAAACTTTGTCCCAGTCCTTTTCTTCAAAATACAAATCTCCAAGCATTTCAAGGGCAGAAACGTTTCTTGGATCGTGCCGCAACTTCTTTTGAGCGTCCTTTATAATTGCATTTCTTCCCTTTTTTTGAATTCTGGCATTTACGTCGCCTTCGGACAAAGAATCAGAATTCCTGAATTTCGGAAGCACCACTGTGAGAAAAATAATCAAAAGAAACGCAACAATAATTGCAATAAAAACAGGTATCAGCATTAACTAACTCCGTGCCGTTTCTACTCCCACAAAAGAAACGGCAAATCTATTGTGAAAATTACTTCTTTTTCTTATCGGCAACCATGCGGGCAATTCTTTCCATTGCTATTTTGATTTTATTGATGTCAGTTGCATAACAACAGCGGATAAAACCTTCTCCGCAATCGCCAAAACACGTGCCAGGAACTACTGCAACACTGTATTTTTGAATCAGCTCCGTTGCAAATTCTTCGGAAGTCATGCCTGTTGAACGAATATCCGGGAACATATAAAAAGCGCCTTCCGGTTCAATGCAGGAAAGTCCCATATCTTCAAATGCCTTGTGCATAACGTTGCGGCGTTGCTGATAACTTACCCGCATTTTTTCAACATCGTCCCAGGCATTTCTTAAACCTTCCGTAGCCGCATACTGACTAAAAATCGGAGGACAAATATTTGAATAAGAATGAAGTTTACAGCACTGAACAAGCAAATCATGAGGAGCCGCAATATAACCAATTCGCCAGCCGGTCATTGCAAACGACTTTGAAAATCCGTTAAAAATAATTGCATAGTCTTTCATTCCCGGGAACTGACCAATAGAAACGTGTTTTTTTCCGTCATACATCAATTCACAGTAAATTTCATCACTCAAGCACCAAATCTGATGTTTTTTAATTACTTCCGCAATTTTTTCAAGTTCCGCAGCCGGAATACAACGTCCAGTCGGATTACTTGGCGAACAGAACATCACAGCCTTAGTTTTTGGCGTGCAGGCAGCTTCAATTTGTTCTGCAGTTGGAATAAATCCCGTTTTGCTTGTATCAAGATGAACAACCTTTGCGTCACAAAGATTAGAAAGCGGCTGGTAAGAAACATAACACGGTTCACAGACAATAATTTCATCCCCTGGATTCAAAATTGAACGCAAAGCCAAATCCAAACCTTCCGAAGCGCCAATTGTCGGCAAAATTTCAGTTTTTGGATCATAATGCAGATTATAACGTTCCAGATATTTGCAAATTTCTTCGCGCAGTTCAATCAATCCCCAGTTAGAAGTGTAAGAAGTATGCCCTTTTTCCAGATGATAAAAAGCCTCTTCGCGAATTACCCACGGAGTCGGAAAATCAGGTTCCCCAACGCCAAGCGAAATTATGTCATCATGACCAATACAAAGTTCAAAAAATTTACGAATTCCAGACGGTGGAATTTCCATCATTTTTTGAGAAAATTTATCTTCCCTATTATTCATTTTAATTCTCCAAAAAATTAGTTGCGGCTCAGCACTACACAAGTTCAGTGCGATGGGCACAAAGTCCTAAATTGCAAACTTTCCGTTAAGCCTGCATTTCTCTGTGGTCACATTCATCTTCCACGTAAACAACTTCGTTTTCCTTGTAAGTTTTAAGAACAAAATTAGTTTTTGTGGAACGAACGCCCTCCAGAGTTGAAAGTTTTTCAGAAACAAAAAGCGCAATTTCCTTAAGATTTTTACCTTCAATCAAAACCTTAAGATCATAACCGCCACTCATAAGATAAAGCGATTTAACCTGCGGAAAACGATAAATTCTGTCCGCAATAGCATCAAAACCATGTTCGCGCTGAGGCTGAACCTGAATTTGAATTTCAGCAGTCACCAGATCTTCATTGGCCTTGTCCTTTTCAGGATTTACAATCGCCACATATTTCAGAATAACTCCATCATCTTCCAGTTTTTTAATAATCGCCGCCACTTCCGCTTCTGATTTTTTTGTCATAGCCGCAATGTCCGCAACTGAAAGTCTTGCATTCTGTCGGAGTAAATCTAAAATTTCGTCCATCTGATCACCTCAAAAATTTAAAAATAGTACCTAATTTTACAGTTTTATTTGCCTACTATCAAGAATTTAGATTTTTCCCAAATAATGGGCCAGTGCCGTGCGTAACTCGCCTTCCGCAGTTCGCTATTTGCTCAAAGTCCTCGGCGCCCAAATGGTGCGCCTGCGGGCTTGCGTTTCGTTTGTTGAAACAAACTTCACGCCTGCTACAGCCTCGGGCCTGCTTTTCCGTAAAACCGTAAATTTTCCTCAAAAAAATTAAAAAATTTCCAAAAAAATATACCGTCACACTTGCACAATGACACTTTTTGTTTTATTGTCGCATTAGCTAAAAACTTCAAGGAGGCATTTTCTATGAAAAAAGGAAAAATGACAATTTTAAAAAATCTCCCGCAAACTCTGCCACTTCTTTTAAAAAAACGTGCAGAAGAACATCCTTATTTGAATCTTCAGGCCGCAAAAAACAAAACCGGCAATTATGAATATTTTACTTACGCTCAAGTGTACACAAATGTCATTGCACTTGCGCTTTCACTCAAAAAACTGGGAATCAAGCGTGGCACAAACGTTGCAATAATTTCAGACAACCGCAAGGAATGGCTCGTCTCTGACTTTGCAATTCAAAGTCTTGGCGCCGCAGATGTTCCGCGTGGCTGCGATTCAATGGGCCTGGAAATCCGTTACATCATAAATTTTGCGGAATGTCAGACGGCTTTTCTGGAAAACGAAAAACAACTTCAGAAAATTCTTGATAAAGTTTCGGAAGTTCCGCAGTTAAAAACCGTAATTATGTTTGAAAATGTCTCGCCGCAAATCCAGGACAGCGCATTTATGAACGGCATAAAAGTCTATTTCTTTGACTCGCTTTTGGAAGACGGCATAAAAGAATTTCTTTTGTCTCCCCAGTCCAACCGCCAGCTCATCGAATCAGAAATGCAAAAAGCCTCGCCAGACGACACTGCCACAATCATTTTTACTTCCGGCACAACAGGAACACCAAAAGGCGTTATGCTCAGTCACAAAAATTATTTAAGTCAGCTTTCTGCCGTTCACAATTTTATGCCGGGAAAAGCCGGTCAGTGGTGGATGTCCATTTTGCCGGTCTGGCACAGTTTTGAACGCCTTGCCCAGTACGTTGCAATTTTGCTTCACTGTGGCATTGCCTATTCCAAACCGGTTGCCCGTACCCTGTTAAAAGACCTTACCACAATAGAACCTCGCTGGATGTGTGGCGTTCCACGACTTTGGGATGCCCTCGCAAAAGGTGTAAATCAAACGATGGAAAAAAAGGGCGGAATTACACTAAAACTCTACAAATTTTTTATGAATATCGGGAAAAAATACGCCCTCGCGCGCGATTACGTTACCTGCAACATCGTAAGTCAACAAAAACGCTGCAAACCTCTTGATTTTTTACGAGGAATTTTTCCGTTTCTGGCACTATTTCCGCTTCATCTTGCCGGCGATTTGCTTGTTTACAGAAAAATCCGAGCAAAATTCGGCAGAAAATTTGTATTCGCAATTTCCGGTGGCGGTGCCCTTCAAAAAGAAACTGATGATTTTTTCCGCGCCATAAATTTAAAAATGCTCGAAGGTTATGGAATGACAGAAACCGCGCCGGCAATCGCCTTCAGAAATTATAAAAATCCCGAAAGTAATTGCGTTGGCACGCCATATCCTACAATTCAGGTAAAAATCGTAAAAGAAAATCACGGCCAGCTCTTAACAGAATCTGCGGAAGACGCTCCATCACTAAAATCTGGCGAAAAAGGCATGATTATGGTAAAAGGCGACCACGTAATGAAAGGCTACTACAACCGCCCGGATTTAACACAGAAAATCATAGACAAAGACGGCTGGCTCAACACCGGCGACCTGGGTTTTATGACGGAAGACGGCATTTTAAAAATCACAGGAAGGGCAAAAGACACAATCGTGCTGCTTGGTGGCGAAAATATTGAACCCGCCGGCATTGAACAGGCACTGTGCTCCAGCGATTTTATAGAAAGCGCAATGATTGTAGGCCAGGACAAAAAATATCTTTCGTCCCTGATTGTGCCAAACAAAACCGCAATAGAAAATTTTGCACAAGAACATCACATACTTTACGACACCTACGAAAAACTTTTGCAAAACGAAATAATCAACAAACTTGTAAGCGACATCGTGAACAAACTAATCAGCCTGGAAAACGGCTTTAAAACCTGCGAACGCATTTCAAAATTCAAATTACTTTCGCGCAGTTTTGAAGTAGGCCGCGAACTTTCCGCAAAACTAGAAATGATGCGCTTCAAAATCGGCGAAGAATACAAAACGGAAATAGAAGAAATGTACGCCTAAAATAAAAAAAGCCCGCCAGATTCTTTCACTGACGGGCTTTTTCAAAAATTCAAAACTCAAAACTATTCAATAATAAATTTATCCTTACCGGCACCACATTCCGGACATTTATAATCTTCCGGAACATCTTTCCACGCAGTTCCAGCCGGAACATTATTTTTTGAGTCCCCTTCATCCTTATCATAAACGTGACCACAATTATCACACTGCATTCTTTCCATTTATTTCACCTCACATAAAAAGTCAACGAGGAAATATCAATTTCCGATTTGACTTTTTAAGCACATTCGCAATGAAATGAGAATGTGCAGTAGATAATTAAGTTTGCGACGCAAACTTGTGAATAAAAACTTTGACGCTATTCCAGGCAAAGTTTTTATTACACTCTCCTTTAAAAACACCGCGTTAGCGGCAAGCACAGGAAGTGCTGTATAAGCAGTTTTACAAACATCGTTTGAAAAACTACAGTGATAAAAATTACTTATGGATGTAATTTTATCACACCTCCTTGATTTCCATTTTAGTCAAATCTGCCACAGCAAACGTACAAACCATTCTAAGTCCAAAATCCCAAAAAAGCAAATTCACAAAATTTTATTTTCCCTAATAGCGGGTTTTTAGGGCAGAGCCCTAAACGCTGCTGGGAAAAGAAGGGAGTCTGAGGATGAGAAGAAGCGCCGACAGGCGGTTCGATGATTGATAGCAAAGCGTTAAGAAAAATTGCGAGACAGCAATTTTTTAGCTTTACCTACAAATCGCGAAGTAGAGGTTTTTCCTTCCATCAGAAACGCGCGCGGAAGCCTTTTTTTCAGGGCGGGTTCACGCCGGAAGATTCACTGTATCTTTGCAGAATTAGATTTCAGGCGTCTCTTTGTAATTTATATAAGGCTCATAAGCATTGTCATGAATATAAAAACCTATAGAAACACCGCAGTCAAAACCGTAACGAAATTCTTTAGAATTCCAGGCAAAAATATTTCTTACATACGGATAAATGGTTATAGATTCTATCAATGTAAAAGTATAGCCAACATCAATTGCAGTTTTCCATTTCAAATACGGCTCATGATTTTCTGTGTAAACAGGAATCTGATAACCAGGATAAAGAAAAAAACACAAACCGTTCAACGGATACGTCGGAGATTTAAAAAGATGCAGATACATTCCTGCACCTAAAGACAAATTTAGCGAAAATAAATTCGTATCTTTATCTTTATTGTTTTCAACATAACCTCCTGATCCAAAAGAAACGGCGAAAGTAATATTTTTTACCGTAGCAACAGATCCGCGCCACTCCATCATAAAAACCATACAACTATCAACGGCATCAATATCTTCTCGCATGCATAAATAAGGATTACGCCCCGTAACATGACCTAAAATAGTTGGCAAATAAAATCTAAAATCTAAATCTAAACGCGGGTACTTGTAGTTTTCTTTAATTTTTATATCTTGAGAAAAGCTCAGAAAACTCATAAAAAAAAGACAGAAAATTATAAAAACCTTTTTCATATATTTCATACAAAATCAAATTTAATGTAAAACTTGCCCCAAAACAAGACCCCTAAACAGAACAAAAAAACTGTAAAATTCAAAGCGGAAGCACTATTAAAAAATATTTGTATAGAACACTAAAATTAAAAAAACACCCGTCATAAAAACGAAAGGCGGAGTTCCGACCCTGAAAAAAAATCTGCACAAGCGCAGCGCGGAAGCCTTTTTTCAGGGCGAGTTCACACCTGAAGATTACGATGGTGAACAATTATAAACTGTACAGTCAAAGTATCGACTTTGGCATTTTTCGAAATCATATTCTTTACAGCGGGTTTTTAGGGCAGAGCCCTAAACACTGCTGGGAAAGGTAGGGAGTCTGAGGATGAGAAGAAGCGCCGACAGGCGGTTCGATGATTGATAGCAAAGCGTTAAGAAAAATTGCGAGACAGCAATTTTTTAGCTTTACCTACAAATCGCGAAGTAGAGGGTTTTCCTTCCCTCAGAAACATATCACTGTGGATTTTTTTTGTTCTGTAGCATAAAATTGACGGTATGAAAAAGATTTTTATTTTGTCTGTTTTAGCCGTTGCGGCTGTTTTTGTTACTGGCTGTGCTTCAAGTCCAAAGGTAATTGAATCTGATTTAACTTCTTCGCAATTAATTCAAAAAGGTCAGAATTGCTACGAAAAATCTGATTATAAAGGCGCTATTGAATATTTTAAGGCCGACATTCAGCGCTACGGAATGGATAATTCTATTTATATCGAGGCAACTTACGAAATGGGCCACACTTATAATCAAATGAAAGATTATCGCAAGGCTTACCGTTGTTTTTCTGATATTCTTGAACTTTACGAAAATGCCTATCCGGGACAACTTCCGGGCGGTTATAAAAAACTTGCAGAAATCGGCATGAATCAGATTCCTGAAAAAGTTCGCGCGGAAATTGAAAGTTCTACCGCCACTTCTGAATCCGCAGAATAAAATATCACGAAAATCTTACTTGTCTTCCGGCAAGAGGATTGTATTTAGCGTTATATTTTTTACTTCCAGAGATTTTAATGCAAAGTCTCTGGAATATTTTCCGCTCTTTCTTGGCTGAGGGTGTGGTTCGGCGTCTGTAATCAAAATTATCTGGCGTTGAATGTTCTGTTCCGTGCGCCAATTATAAAAATCTGACGCGGCATAAATTGCTTCATAAATTGCTTCTGGAATGTCGCCGCCTTCTGAACCATAAATCCGCACTGATTTTAAATTTTGAATCACGGAATCCCAGTTTTTACTAAAATCAAAAACTTTTACCGGCAATTCACGGAATTTGTAATTATCAGAATAATCCCTAAAGAGCAAAAGTCCTACGCGGGAATTTTTAATTTCCGGGAAATTTGCTTTTAACAGTGGCAACAAATCAGATTTCAATTTTTCCAGATCATTTTTCATGCTGCCGGTCGTATCAATCACAAGTACCAAATCAAGATTTTCTTTATCTTCGTAACTGTCAAAAATTTCCGATAAATCCTTAATAATTGACTGCGGGCCCTTTGAATAAATCAGATTTTCGGAAAATTCAGAAAGTTTTTCGCTTGCAGCAGGATTGTACTGGTCAGTCAGAGTGACTTTCTGTTTTTTCTTTTTGGTAACCAGTTCAAACATAAACGGACTGTCCATATATTCGCCGGAATAGTCTGCATAAGGCTTTTCAAAAGTACGGATATTTATAAAAGTACCCTTGCCAATTTCAATTTCGCCGTGACGAGTCCATTCGTAGCCGTAAATAATTTTTGAAGGAATATAAATATGAAAAACCTCGCCAAAATTTTTAGTTGGCTGAGCAGTAGAATCCACAAGCGAATATTTTGCGCCTTCACTTTCAAGAATTTTTCCGTTCAAATAACGAATTTCGTCGCCATTCACAGGATTATAATTTTGCGCGCGGTAAGCATAACTGTCGTTTTTGCCTTCAGGATCTTTTACCGTTTCTGTAAGAAGGATTGATTCAATTCCAGGAATTTTCTGAACATAAAGATGAAATCCGCCACCGCCATATTCGTCGCCATTTTCCGGCACAATGCGGATGTTTTCAGGTTTAATTCGCATACTTTCCTGTTTTTCGGAATATTGAATTTTTTGCGAAGATTTTTCATCATTTTGATTTTCTGAAACTTCCTGCGAAAATGCTGGAAAAACTGAAATTAAAGCAAAAAAAGTCAGAAAAAATAAACTTTTTAAGTAATTACGGTCCATATTTTAATTATCGGTGGTAAAATGGGATTTTGTGATTTATAATTATTAGCACAGAGAAGGTTAATTTAAAAAATGACTGAAACTAAAACTGATTCTGCTGGATTTGAACAGGTTGATATAAACAGCTTTTTTGATAATGAAGATAAAAACGCCGTCGTAGAAACAGAAAAAGCAGAAGCCTTTACAAAAAAACAACTTGATTTAATAAATCAGCTTATGCCGACTTTGGTTTCTGACAAAGAACACGCAGAAATTTATTTAAACAGAATTAATGATCTTGAAAGCATGGCCGTTTCTATTGATAAATTTCCGTCACTTTTGGAACGTCACGAACTTACCGGCGGAACTAGAACTCCAAAAACTTTAATAGAATCTCTTGTAAAACACCAAAATGACCAGGGCGACCGAATTTTTCAGTTGCCGAGCAAGGCCGTTTTGGGAAAAAGTCTTCTGGTTGCAAAAACACACACACTTTCAAGTTTTTCAAAATATTGTGCGCATTTAGGCCCGGAATTTGAAAAACTTTCTACAGAATTCAAAAATGAAACAATCCTTTCCATGTTTTCACTTTTGGTAGAAGACGTTTACTTGAATTTAATCAGCGACGTTTCTCAGCCAATTGAATTTCGCCGTGAATGGGCGCTTTCGCTTTTGCTTTTGTGGGAACACTGGAACGACCAGACAATAGAAACCGTTGCTCCGGTCCTGCAGGCAGTATGGAACGCGCGTCGTCGTCTTGCGCCGGCTTTTGGCACAATGATGGGAACCAGCGAACTCCTTATGATTTCCATGCAAATGGACGAACAGTGGATTAGTTTTATAAAAAATAAAATGGGTGAACAGGGCGTTACTCAGGCAATGGAAGAATTTTTGTTTGGAATTTCTCACGAACAGATTAATCTTTTGCGCGAAACGCTCAGAAGTAAAGGAATTGCGGCAATTGGGCGTGACGAAGTTAAAAACTTTATTGGCGACCACATTAAAGCGGATGCCGGCCTTGACTACCGCGACTTCTATTCAATGTACGCTATTCGCCGTGACAATGCCCGGTCACGCGCAAGAATGCACGTTGAAGGTCCAGTAAAAACTCTGGAAGATTACTTTATTCAGTTCATTACGGAACAAAATCATAAAAAACAGGAAAATGACACTTTTGCAAAATAAATTTCGTTTAAAATTTTTCGCACTGCTGATTTTTTTCAGCCTGATTTTTATTTCCTGCCAGACGCTGCCGGATTACACTCTGACAAAAGAGGAAATTCTTTCTCAAATTAACGATGAACTTCAGGATTCCGGATTTTCTCAAAAGGATTTTTCTGATTTTAGCCTTTACGTTTGCCGCCTTGATTTGGATTCCACGGATTTTCAGCTTATTTGCAAAATTGACATGAAAGATTCTTTTACGGTAGAAGATTTTGCAAAAAAAACTGGTGCAAAATATGCAATCAACACCACTCCTTTTGATGATGAATCTTCTGAAGAAATAAAAATTCAAGGAATTACAAAATTTAACGGCCAGATTTTGTCGTCCGCGGTAGAAAAATATTCGGCACTGGGATTTTTTTATAATTCTGAAGGTAAACTTCGCGCAGCGGTTATTCAAAATCAAACTGACGAAGAAATCCAGAAATATCCGGCGGCATTTGGCGGATTTTTTACGATTTTAAAAAATCAAGAAATTCTTGAATACAAAGCGTATAAAGATTCAAGAATTGCCTGCGGAATTGATGAAAGTGGCCGTTATCTTTACATTCTTGGCGTAATTTCTAAAAAATTGCTGGGAAATTCCGGTATGACTTATATGGAATGTGCCGAATTATTGTTAAATTCCGGCTGCACTGACGCAATAGAATTTGACGGTGGACATTCTTCTGCCTTTGTTTTTCCAGAAACCGGCTACGTTCACCCGCCAATGAACAGAAAAATTCCCGCCGCAATCGGATTTTACTTTAAAGATTAAAGTTCAAAAGTGCGCCTTGCAGTCACCAGTGTACAAACCGCATTCCGCTTAGGCAATTCAACATTCAACTTTAACTCTAATTGAACAGAAGCTTTTTAAATCGTATAATTAGGACAAAAAAATATCTTAGAATGTATAGTTATGCATAAATTCTGAATATTTATACGTAACTTTCACCCGCCGGAGGTAACAATGACTTCTTCTAAAGAACAGAATATTATTAAACAGCTTGAGAAACTTGCAATTCACAACGACCCCATCAAACCGGAACTCTACACAAAATACGATGTAAAACGAGGCCTGCGCAATGCAAACGGAACTGGTGTTCTTGTAGGACTTACCCGAATTGGCGATGTCGTTGGTTACGAAATTCAAAATGGCGAAAAAGTTGCCGTTCCTGGTAAACTTATTTACCGTGGCTACAACGTTGAAGATTTAATTAAAGACGCAGAAAAAAATCATCAGTTTGGTTTTGAACAGTGCGCTTATCTTTTGCTTTTTGGCGAACTTCCGACACAGGCAAAACTTGACCGCTTTACTCAATATCTGGGAGAAAATCGTATTCTTCCGCCAAATTTCGTTGAAGATATGATTATGAAAGCGCCGTCACAGGACATTATGAATAAAATTGCACGCGGAGTTCTTGCAAGTTATTCTTATGATGATGATCCAGAAAACCGCTCCGTTGGAAATATTGTGAAACAGTGCATTCATCTTATTGCGCGCTTTTCTTCGCTTGCGGCATACGGGTACCAGGCAAAACGTCGTTATTATGATGACAAAAGTATGTATATTCATAATCCAAAGCCGGAACTTTCCACTGCAGAAAACTTCTTGCGCCTGATTCGTGCCGACAAAACTTATACAAGACTTGAAGCTGAAACTCTTGACCTTGCGCTCATTCTTCACGCTGAACACGGTGGCGGAAATAACTCTTCGCTTACAGTGCACGTTGTTTCTTCCGCTGACACAGATACTTATTCTGCAATTGCCGCTGCGGTAGGTTCATTAAAAGGCCGCCGTCACGGTGGAGCAAATATCCGCGTTGTAGAAATGATGGACGACATTAAATCAAACGTTAAAGACTGGACAAACGAAAACGAAGTAAAAGATTACATTTATAAAATTGCAAACAAAGAAGCTTTTGATCACACAGGACTTGTTTACGGAATGGGCCACGCAGTTTACACAATCAGCGACCCGCGTGAAATTCTGCTTAAGGCAAAGGCAAAAGAACTTGCAAAAGAAAAAGGATTCCTTGAAGAATTTGAACTTTACAGCCTTGTTGAAAAAGTTGCGCCAAAGATTATTCAGGAAATTCATAATTCTGATAAATGTGTCTGCGCAAATGTTGATTTTTATTCCGGATTTGTTTACACAATGCTGAACATTCCGCGCGAACTTTTCACTCCGATTTTTGCAATTTCGCGAATTTCCGGATGGTCTGCACACAGAATTGAAGAAGTTGTAAGTGGCGGAAGAATTTACCGTCCTGCATACAAAAACGTTTCTCCGGAAAGAGATTACGTTCCAATTCACGACAGACAATAGTCTATGGCAAAAGAAAGAATTGACAAAATTTTAAGTCATCAGGGATTTGGTTCAAGAAAAGATATACGAAAAATCCTGCGAAAATCTGAAGTTCTTGTAAACAACAAAAGAATTTTTGATGCAGGATTTGCCGTAGATTGCGAAAACGATACCGTAACAATTGATGGTGAACAAATTTCTTTGCAGCAAAATGTTTATCTGATGATGAACAAAGTTGCGCACACAATTTCTTCAAATAAGGACGGTGAACATCAGACAGTTTTTGATTTGCTTGATGATTCTTTTAAAACGCCTTATTTGCAGAATAAACTTCATTTAATTGGCCGTCTGGATATGGACACGGAAGGTTTGCTTTTGTTTACCACGGACGGCGAACTTACTCACAAAATAATTTCCCCAAAAAATCATATTGATAAAACTTATTTTGTAATTCTGCGGGACGAAATTTCTGAAAATAAGCGTCTTGAAATTGAAAAATCTTTTGAACAGGGCATTGAAGTTGGCCCGGAAGATAATGACGAAGGTTTTAAATGTGAATCTGCCGTTTTAAAATGGCCGGATAAAAATGAAATAAAGGATTTTTTAAAAAATTCTACTTATGATGATGATTTTGACGGCCCCGCAAGAACAGAAAACAAAGATTTTGATTTTAAAACCCGTGATTTAGACAAAATTGCAGAAAATTTAAAAAACCGCACTGCCCTTTTGACAATTTTTGAAGGAAAATATCACCAGGTAAAACGAATGTTTGTGGCTGTGGAAAATAAAGTTGTTTATTTAAAACGAATAAGCATGGGAAATTTAAAACTTGATGAAAGCCTAACTCCCGGAAATTACCGCGAACTTTTGAAAGATGAATTAGAACTTTTGAAGTAAAACTCCCGAAAAATTAAATTTTTGGAACGACAAAAACGCTAAACAGCAGAATTTGTGTTTTACTGACGGTCTGGCACAAAAACGGCCCCGGCATGGAGAAGCGCGAAGCGGCCACCGCAGGCAAAGCCGAGGAGGCTGAGCGGTAGCGAACTTCGTAACGCCGGTTAAACGCGCGGCATTTGGCCCATAAAAAATCTACTGCGCGGTAACTGCATCGGTTGCGGCGTCGGCAGTGGCATTGAGCGCGTCGGTAATTTTTTCTGCACCTTCAACTGTAAAAAGGTTTTTGAAAAAATCGCCGATTGCCTTAATTTCAACCGGGAAGGTATATTTTATTCCAAAAATTACAAAAAGAACGACTAGAATTGCAAGAATTCCAAAGAAAATTGTGCGTTTTATCGGGAATTTCTTGTTTTCAAACGGATCGCGGTGCGCAATAAATGCTCTTGCGGGACGTTCCGGACTGTGAGTAAGAACCGAACCAAAGGTCGTGGAAATTTTCACGTTGCCGTTAATTGCCCAGCCGGAAGCGTCAAGAATCGGGGCGATATTGCGGTTGCGGAGTTTTGTCCAGGCAATAAAAATACTTGGCAGGGAAATTATCAAAAGCATTGCAAGAATTACAAACGGAATAAGTTTTACGTTATCAAAAAGCACGCTGAAAATTGTTCCGAGTACGCCTGTAATTCCAGAAATTGCAACGCTGAATGCGGCAACTGTTCCGATGTCCATTTTTTTCTTTGGAAGGGTGGCGCTTGCGTTTTTAGGCGAACTTACCGCTTGTGACATTTTTGAATTGATATTTTCTTCGGCATCGGTGGCCATTTTTGTAACTTTTTCTTGAACCATACGGCCAAGACGTTTGTAAGGACTCCAGAATGCCTGACCAACGCTGACCGGATTTTCTATGATTCTTGTAACTGTTGCGTCCCAGTCCTGATTTTTACGGTCATAGAAAACTCCGTTGCGGCCCACCATAAGATTTTCGCTGGAACCGGCGCTCACGAGTGCTGCAATTTGCATTTTTTCTTCGGCATTGGCGCGGTTTGTACAATTACAGTAAAGCAAATAACACTGACTTAAGCTTGCCATCACGGAATGTTTTGCTTCATCAAGGACTTTAAAGCAAAGTTCATAAGAACGGCCGTCAAGATACAAAGTTCCGGCCTGGAAAATTGATTTTTTTTCTAAATCGTAAAAATCAGAAAATGAAACGAAATTTCTTAAAAGATTAAGAAAATCGCGGCGCAAGAGGAGCATTTTTTTGAGCTCGACACTGGCAGCGGCAACCGGTGGATGATTTTCTTCTTCATCAATTGCTTTTGTGAGAATTTCTTCCGCATTTGAATTCAAAATTTCCACAATTCTGTCCAGCGTGATTTCTGAAGCGGAATTTTGAGGTCGTGCCGTGTACCAGTTTACATAAGGTGCAAAAAGTTCTTCTATTTTGCGCCAGTGAGTTTCCTGCAGACTTGGAATATCTTTTTGGAAAATTGGCAAAATCACGTATTTTTTAAATTCAAGAATATCAGAATACCAGATAGGATTTACGGAATTATTGAGCGGCAAAGGACGGTCACTTTCCGGGTATGCAAGCGGCATTTTTGCAAGACTTTCCGCATCGGCAAGTTCACCATCTTCTGTAAGAAACATTTTATTTGTCTGTTCTTTTAAAATTTCCTGGGCATTTGTGTCATAACGGATTAAAGAACAGCGGAGGTAATAGTCATTTATTTTGTCTTTGAGTTTCATAAATGACTTTGCGGCAGCGTCGGTTGCTTCTTTCAAAAAGAAAACTTTAGGAGCGTCCTGCACGGATTCTTCGCGCCAGTTTCTTATTGCACGGATTTCGTCAAAAAAAGTGTCTTTTTGCGCGCGAGTAAAACCTTTTACCCCGCTGATGTCGTCGGCGCCACCCGTAATTTTTATGATTTCGCGGGCAACTTCGGCAGCATTTTCGTCTTTTATGTATTCAGGAGGAAGAACCCCATCGCCGTTTAATTTTTCCGGAGAAATAAGATTGTCATTTACACTGATGTCTTCCAGGGTAATTTCTGATGAATCAGTTTTATTTAAAATCTGCAGAACTGAGGCGGCAGATTCGGCCGGAGAATGACCACAGGCAAATTTTTCATCACTAAGGGCATCAAGAGGAATTGAATCGCCTTCTTCCATGAGGATGCCGGGACGTTTAAAATATTTTTTGATGTAATCAACTGCATCAAGAATTTCGTTTATGCGGACACGGCCGTTTTTATCAGTATCAAGTAAATCAAGAGTTTCTTCGCTGAATTCAAGGCCTTTTACAGGACAGGCAAGTGCCGTCCACAATTTTGGATCCAATTCGCGAAGATGAAGCACGTCCTCGATTGAATTTAATTTTACCTGAACAAGACCCGAAGTCTGCACAAATTCCCAGTGATGGCCAATTGCCTTTTTCATAAAAATCGTCCTCCGATTATTTTAGGAAGCCTCTAAAAATTGCAATTTTTAGAGATGCTCTTTATTTTTTTAACAATTCAAGATTTTTTGAAATTAATTCACAGCGCTGTTTTACACAATCTGGCGAACGATGAGGATCTGACGGAGTATTGAAAGTGTAATCCAAAAGTTTTTCTACAGTTGTAGTTGCAACGTGCATTCTTGTGTCACTTGAAGCGTAATAAATAAAAATTTTTCCGTCGTGTTCAATGGCGCCGTTTGTAAAAACGACATTACTAACATCGCCGGTGCGTTCCATTCCAAGCGGAACTAAAAAAACTCCGCCAGGTTCTGCAATTACGCAGGAAGGATCTTCCAGGGACGTGGCATAAACGTAAAGCACGTAACGCAAACCATCGGCAGTGTTGCGCACACCGTGAGAAATATGAATCCAGCCTTTTGGAGTTTTGATTGGAGTTGCTCCGGCACCGTTTTTTGCCTCTGTAATTGTATGATAAATGCGTTTAGAAATGATTTTTTCTTCGTCAATCACAGGATTTGTAATGTCGTCGCAAAGTCCAAAGCCAATGCCACCGCCACTTCCGGTATTTATAAAATCATCCATAGGGCGTGTGTAAAAAGCATATTTTCCGTTAACAAATTCAGGATGAAGGCAGACGTTTCTCTGCTGAGGTGAATGTTTTGTCACAAGATTTGGCAAACGTTCCCAGTGCTCTAAATCTTTTGTGCGGACAATTCCCGCTGCTGCAACTGCCGCACCTAAATCAGGATTGGACTTGTCCTTGCTTTCTGAACAGAAAACTCCATAAATCCAGCCGTCCTGATGCTGAGTCAAGCGCATATCATAGACATTAGTTTCTTCCGGGCAAGTATCTGGCAGTACAACCGGATAATCACGGAAGCGGAAATTATCAATTCCGTTTGGACTTTCTGCAACGGCAAAAAATGATTTACGGTCATTGCCTTCCACGCGGCAAACAAGGCAGTACTTGCCATTCAAATAAACGGCGCCCGCGTTGAATACACAATTTATTCCAAGTCGTTCCTGAAAATAAGGATTTGTTTCTTTGTTCAAATCATAGCGCCAGGTAAGTGGCACAGAATTTCTGGTAAGAATTGGATAAACATAACGGTCGTAAATGCCGTTATAAAATTCGCTGTTAACCTTGTTTTTTCTGCTAAGGTTCTTTTCCTGCTTTTTTAAAAGCTCATAGTATTTTTCATGTATCATAATGTTTCCTTTTCTGAGGGAGAGAAACCCCTCTACTTCGCAAGCGAGGACTTCTTCTCATTCTCAGACTCCCTCTCTGTGTTTTACTTTCTCCTTACTTTGAATTCCATGTCCGGGACGTTGTTTTTGGCATCGTCCAGGAGTTTATATTTTTTGTACAATACTTCCTGTGCGCGGTAGAGTGGCTCTTTTTTGGCACGTTCTACAGGCTTCCAGCTTCCGTCGGATTGAAGAATCTGAGCATTCGTATTGTCCTTAAAATATGTATCAAGAATTTCTTTTACTTCCTTGAATGCTTCCTTGTCAAGAATTGGGAACATAAGTTCTATTCGGCGGTCAAGGTTACGGCTCATCCAGTCGGCAGATGAACAGTAAAGTTCGGGAACGCTGCCGTTCTGGAAATAAAATATTCTGGAATGTTCAAGATAGCGGTCAACTATAGAAGTTACCGTGATATTTTCGCTCATGCCCGGTACGCCCGGAACCAGCATACAGATGCCGCGCACATTCAAATAAATTTTTACGCCGGCACAACTTGCCTTGTACAGTGCAGAAATCATTTCTTCGTGAGTCAGACTGTTCATTTTTGCAATTATCAGACCAGGATTTTCCGGTGTGCTGCGGTCAATTTCGCGCTGAATCATTCCCAAAAGTCGTGATTTTAAAGTAACCGGCGCCATTCCAAGATAATCCATTTTCTGCAAAGTAGAATATCCCGTCACAAGATTAAAGAAACTCGTTGCATCATTTGCAATCTGCGGATTTGCCGTAAAAAGTGAAATATCAGAATACAATTTTGCAGTCTTAGGATTGTAATTTCCCGTCGCAAGATGAACATAACGTCTGATTGTATCTTCTTCACGGCGGATTACCATAAGGATTTTTGCATGAACTTTAAGATTTACAAGACCGTAAATTACAGTTACGCCGGCCTGCTCAAGCTGATTTGCCCACGCAATATTTCTTTCTTCATCAAAACGCGCCTTTAATTCAACAAGAACGATGACCTGTTTTCCGCGCGCGGCAGCAGTTTCCAGTGCAGAAATAATCGGAGAGTCGCGACCGGTTCTGTAAAGAGTCATTTTGATTGTAAGAACATCAGGATCATTTGCCGCATCTTTTAGCATTTTTACGACAGGATCATAACTTTCGTACGGAACGTGAAGAATTTTGTCCTGCATTTTAAGAGAATCCCAAAAAGGCTCTTCCTGAGGCAAATCATGAGGATAAAAATGTTCCCAAGACGGAAAACTCAGATTTTCTGCAGAATCACGCAAATTCATCAGTTCAGAAAAATCTACAAGACAATTTACTTTATAAACATCGTCCTCTTTTAATTCCAATTTTTCCATTATAAATTTGCGGATTTTTTCGCTTGTGTTATTGCACTTCATCTGAACAGGAAATGATGATTTTCGCTGAATCAAAACATTTTCCATTGCGTGAATAAAATTATTTCCGGAATCTTCGTCAACGGCAAAATCTGCGTCGCGGGCAACTTTAAAAATCAAAGTTTCTTCAACTGCAAACCCCGGAAAAAGCAAAGTTCCACACTCAGTTACAATATCCGAAATCAGAGTAAATTCCTTTTTTGCCGAATCATAATTTTTTTTGCCCGGCTGATTTTTTTGAGGCAACCAGTAAAGAGTTTTTAAACTTTCAGGAATTTCAACAAAGGCAATTCGTGGCAAATCTTCACTGCCCTTAAAATCTTCAGAAATGTCTTTAGTTTTGATTCCCGCAATCGGTTTTAAAAGAAATGCCGCGTACAACGCAAGATTTTTTATATGAGGAAAAGGTTCCGTGTCAGTTCGCAACGGCGTCAAAAGAGGATAAATATCAGAACGGAAAATATTGTGAACATACTCTTTTTGATTTTGATTTAAATTTTCCGACGGAACATAAACAAAACCTTCATCAGAAAGCAAAGGCAAAATATCATTTTTCAGACAATTCTGCTGTTCACGCAAAATCTGATGACTGCGCGCAGAAATACTTGTGAGTTGCATTGCCGGCGTTAAACCGGAAACATCCGCTTTGTCAGGATTTTCAAAAAGTGCGCGCTTTACAGAAGCAACGCGGACTTGAAAAAACTCATCAAAATTAGAATCCACAATAGAAAGAAATTGCAGACGTTCCAGCAAAGGTAAATCTTTTCTGAGCCCCTGATAAAGTACCCGTGCGTTAAATTCTATCCAGGAAAGTTCGCGGTTAAAAAATCTTTTTTCTATTTCCATAATTATTTACCTGCCATTTTAAAAATCGAATTTATCGGTAAAATCGTCAGTTTAAGTCAAAATCACTTTATAACCAAAAATGCTTTCAAACATTCCGGCCTTTTCGCTAAGTGCAATTTTTTCAAGAACTGTATTTTTTGCGTGTTTTGTGCGGATTAAAAGATTATTCTGCTGAATTTTGATTTCAAAATCGCTGAATTTCTGAATATGACCGCGGTCAAGCGCATCCGCAATTCTGAGCAGAGCCGTAAGTTTCAGGATTGTCATACGGTCAGAACGTGGCAAACTCTGGAATCCTTCGTCATCCTGCGGCATTATTGAACCTTTGTGATATTTTGCAATTTCCGAAACAATTTTGTTATCAACGTGTCCAAGTCCAAAAATTTCAGAATTCCGGATAATGTAATAACTGTGCAGATTATGATTGTCGTAACGGATAAAAACTCCAATATCATGCAAAATTGCGGCAACCTGAAGCAAAAGCCGGGCATGGTCGTCAAGTGCAATTTCTGATTTAAGAGTGTCATAAAGTTTTAAGGCAATCATTCGCACACATTCGGCGTGTTCTTCGTCCCCGTGATATTTTCGCAAAAGATTTCGCGCAGAAGCAATAATCTGCGAGTTGAATTCAATCTGAAGTTCATCATTTTTATCAGAAACCCGATTCAAAAGCAAACCGTTCCGGATATTTGTTTCCGGCACAAGGATTTTTTCTGCGTTCGTAAGATTCAAAAAAAGACTGTAAATCAAAAGACTTACCGGCAAAGTTTCCGCTTCAGTGTAAGAAATTTTAAAACGCGCAACAATTTCATCAATGGAATATTCCTGAACATCTTTTACAAAATCCGTAAAATCTTCTTTGTTGATTTCCCACAAAAAAGTAGAAACCGGACGGCCAACAAGCAAAGCCGCAAGATTCAAGTCCTGACCAATCGCCATAAAAGTAGAAACATTGCCAAGATTCAGTTCACTTTCCAAAGTGCCTTTTGTATTGTTAATAGATTCCTGTACAAAACGATAAATATCCGCATAAGAACTTGTCTGCAAACTCATATGCTGTTCAATTCTGATTGTTCCAAGCCTCAAAGAATGAACGCCGGCCATTTTTCCGTTTGAAATCAGCATGATTTCCGTGGTACTTCCGCCAACATTCAAGATCAAACCGTCTTCGTTTTTTAATTCAAGTGGAGAATCCTTCAGACAATCCATAACGCCAATGTACATCAGCTTATTTTCTTCAATACCGTCAATAATTCTGATTTTAAAACCAGTCTGAACAAGAACGCGGTCCATTACCGGATCAGAATTTTTTGCATCACGGAAAGAATTTGTTGCAATACAAACCGACTGTTCAGGCGAAAGTCCCCAGGCCGCAAGCTGTTCGCGGTAAAGTTTTAAAATCTGAATAAGTTGATTTTGAGTTTCCTGGCTTATAAAACCGCCCGTAAAAATATCACGGCCCAAAGAAAGAGGCTTTTCGGAACGATCCAAAATATTCTGTTTTTTTTCTGCTGTGTATTCGGCAATCAGGAGACGAACCCCTGTTGAACCTATTTCAATTACTGATTCTGGGGCTGACATCTTACTCTCCTTTTTGCTTTCTGACCCGCGAAAAATTGGCGCAAGTCATTGATATAACTTTTACAATACCCCTTTTTTATTAAATTACCATCAATTTTTTGTAAATTTCTGCTTAAAGTTTATCAATCAGCATTGAACATTTACCGGAAGGAATCGGCAAAGTCTTTTTCTTTTGATCAAGAATATTGATTGTAAAATAATAAAGTTTTTCGCTTTCCATCTGGATTTCCCAACCACGCGAACTTTTGTTACTCAAAATAGTAATAAGGTTGCGTTTAAGCGACAGATTTTCAATTCCCATAATTTCAAGGTTCGGAATAATCCAATCTACAGTCTTCTTTGGCAAACTGATTTCCAGACCGATTACATTTTCAATCATCAGTGCAATTGTAGAAAGTCCCGCCGTAAGCAAATAGCGCGGACGAGCAAAAGCCGAATCCGTAGAACTTGTCGCCTTGCCCTCTTTATTTGGCAGATACGCTTCATACAAATCGCCAGGCTCATTTTTTTCGTTAGGAATTAAAGTTTCAAGAACAAAATAAAGATGACGGATTGCACATTCACGGGCAAGTTCATATTTTCCGTAACGTTCAAGACCTTTTATAACCATAAAGTTAAACGCCGGCATAACAGAACCATTGTAACCATTTCCTTCTTCACTAAACGAAGGTTCACTAACCGCAATAGTCGGGAACGGATGCTCAGTGCCAAACCATTCAGGATCATTCAAATGGTCAACCATAATTTCCGCTTTATCAGCATTCGGAATTTCGGCAAGCATTGTCCAATAACCCGCAATAGTTTTTACGCCAAGACGATTGCCATCCTTATCAAGATCATAATAAAAACCAGTGTCGTTATCCCACATCAAAGAGTTGATTCTTGTTTTCAAAGAAAAATACATTTTCTTATAGATAAAACTCAATTCCTTGTCGTTCAAAATGTCACCAAGAGCAGACATATAAGAAGCGTTAATTGCCATGCAGGCATTAAAATCAAGCGGATAATAAGCGTTTTCACGATGATTGTTCGTCATAGAAGAAGAACAGGCCGGAACAGCATAAAGACCATTTTCCTGCTTAAAAGTTTCATCAAGCCAGGTCATATATTTTTGCAAAGCCGGCATAACATCCTTAATTCTGCGCTTATTTGCAGATTTGTGATAAAGGTTATATTCCGCAAAAGCAAAAAGTGCCAGGCCAACCCCCTGAGGATTGTCCTTATCAAGAATCGGCTGATTGGTAGAAACATCATATTTCCACCTGATAGCGCCGTTTTCTTCCTGCCGGGCATAAAAATAATCAATATTCTTACAGGCATCAAAATTTCTGTTTGAATAAACTAAAAAGAAAGTCGATAAAATTGATTCAAACTGATTAATAACATAATTGCCATTTTCCGGATATAAAAATAATCCTTCCGAATCCTGTTCTTTTGTTTCAGGGTTAAACCAGAACGGCGCAACCCAAGACCATGTTTTATTATAAATGTCTACAAAATCCTGATCATAAAAATGAATCTGAGGAAAATCGTGTTTATTCACAAGAACTCCTAAAAAATCAAACGTTTTTGATTTACTTTCGCAACTTATACTATATCACAAATTTTGGCTTTAGAGTTGAAATATTTAAAAAATTATCTTTTATTTTTTATTACGGGCGTATCCCACCGGGCACTCCACAGTTAATTTTAAAATTTACCGTACATTTTTAAAAATCCCCCTCAAAAAATTGCCCGCCGGGTCGTGCTTTCCATGGTTACGCTGTTCGCTCCAAAGCGTCAAACCGCACAAATAGTGCGGTTTTCCACTTCCGCTCCGGTTGTTGAAACAACCCTCGCGTCCATTACAATCACTTACGCATTTTTTATTTTCCGTCTAAATTCAACGACCAAATAAAAAATACAAAACCTATGTTTAAAATTTTCACTTTTTTTTTATTTTCAGGCCTTATTTTTGTATTTTTTTGACCAAACGATTCTATTTATTTAAACGAAGGAATTTCAAGTTTTGAAACACAAAAGATAAACAACAAAAGGCGAGGTTCCGCCCCTGAAAAAAATCTGCACAAGCGAAGCGCGGAAGCCTTTTTTCAGGGGACAACTTCAACGACCAGATAAAAAATACAAAACCTATGTTTAAAATTTTCACTTTTTTTTTATTTTCAGGCCTTATTTTTGTATTTTTTTGACCAAACGATTCTATTTATTTAAACGAAGGAATTTCAAGTTTTGAAACAAAAAAGATAAACAACGAAAGGCGAGAAAAGTGCAGCAGCGAAGCTGTTTTTCTAATAATCACCGGGATTTTTTTATTGTCTTTGTAGCGGGTTTTTAGGGCCAGCTCAGAACTTGTTCTGAGCCTCCCTAAACGCTGCTGGGAAAGGAAGGGAGTCTGAGGGAAGGAAAACAGCCGCTCGCGAAGTAGAGGGTTTTCCTTCCCTCAGAAACTCGCGCGGAAGCCTTTTTTCATGGGGCGGGTTCTCGCCTGAAGTACTTACACTAAACTTCAAAACTTGAAATTCCTCACACAAAATTTTTACGAGGTCAAAGAAATGCAAATTTTTTCATTTTCACCATTCGGCTACGAAGGCGCTTTAGTCACAGTAGAAGTTGATTTACGACGCGGCATTCCCGCCATTGACGTTGTTGGACTTGCAGACGGAGCCGTAAAAGAAGCCAGAGAAAGAATGCAGGCTGCAATCAGAAATTCCGGTTTTAATTTTCCGCCGGAAAGAGTTTTAATAAGCCTTTCGCCCGCAGATTTAAAAAAAGAAGGCGCCGGTTTTGATTTACCAATAGCACTTGCCGTTTTATGCGCAGAAGCAATGGACAAAAATTCCGCAGAATTTATAGACGAAAAAATCTTAATCATGGGAGAACTTGAACTTTCCGGAAAAATCAGGCCGGTAAAAGGAGTTCATGCGGCAGTTTCAACTGCAGCCGCGTCAGGAATTTACAGATGCATCGTCCCTGAACAAAATGCGCGCGAGGCACGGGAAATAAAAGGCGTAAAAGTTTACGGTGCTGATATTCTTCAAAATGCTTTTTGTGCTTTGCAAAATCCTTCGTTTTTTGAAACAAAAAATTTTGAAAATGACGACGAAAACTCAGAGCTCCCGGAAAATTGTGAAAATATAGACGGGGTTTTGTTTCCGCAAGTCACTCCCGGTTTTGAATTTGAACAGATAAAAGGTCAGAAAAAATTAGTCCGCGCCCTTCAAATTGCAGCAGCTGGCGCTCATAATTTACTCGCTCTGGGCGCTCCCGGTTGCGGAAAAACAATGGCAATCCAGAAATTCCCGGTTTTGACGCCACTTTTAACTCACGAAGAAGCACAATCCGTCACAAGAATATGGTCACTGGCAGGACTTATAAAACCATCGCAGGGACTTGTAAGAAATCCGCCGTTCAGAATGCCGCATCAAACCGCAAGCATAGAAGGAATTTGCGGTGGCGGCCCAAACTGTCGTCCAGGAGAAATTTCTCTTGCGCACAATGGCGTCTTATTTTTGGACGAAGCGGCAGAATTCAGAACATCCGTGCTACAAATGCTCCGTGTACCGCTGGAAAGTGGTTCCATCACGTTGAGTCGTGCCGGCCGTTCAACAGTTTACCCGGCAAGATTTCAGCTTTTAATGGCAGTAAATCCCTGCCCTTGCGGAAATTACGGTTCAAAAACAAAACTCTGCCTTTGCAGTGCAAAAATGATCGAAATGTACTGGAAAAAATTTTCCGCCCCACTTTTAGACCGCGTTGATTTACGTGTTTTTGTAGAAAATGAAAGCGAAAATCCCGAACAAAAAGTCCCAGAAATAAATTCCACGGAAGAACTCAGAAAAAAAATTGCAACCGCCGTAAATGCTCAGCGAAAACGGCAAGGCAAAAAAAATTCCATGCTTCAGACAATGGAAATTTCGCAGGTTTGTGAACTTTCTGCGCAAGGCCAGGATATTCTGGACAAAGCAATAAATCGTTACGGATTTTCACCGCGCGCGATTGCTTCAATTTTAAAAGTTTCCCGAACAATTGCAGATTTGGAAGGCAACGAAAAAATTCAGGAAGAAAATTTAAGCGAGGCAATAAATTTCAGAAAATTATGCACGGGAATTGTGCCTGAACTCCCTTAATCAAAATGCGCGCAAATGACGGTTAAATAAAAAAAGCTCTCCGAAAAAGGAAAGCTTTTATACCGGAGAAGAGACTTGAACTCTTACACGATTGCTCGTAACAGATTTTGAGTCTGTCATGTCTACCATTCCATCACTCCGGCATGGAATGTTTAAAATATATCAAATTGAAAGGGATTTTTCAAGCGTCTATGTATTATAATAATTACGTGAAAATCAATTCTAATGCGTTTATCGGGGCAAATCCGGAAGTTGTTTTAAAGTCGGTTTTTGGATACGACTCTTTCCGAGAAAATCAAAGGGAAATAATCCAGCAGGTTTTAAATGGTCGTGACACACTCGCCATTATGCCGACGGGTGGAGGAAAATCAATTTGTTATCAGGTGCCGGCGCTTATTTTGCCGGGAATCACAATTGTAGTTTCTCCGCTGATTTCGCTCATGCAGGATCAGGTTTCCGGTCTGGAAATGGCGGGTATTCATTCAGTTTTTCTGAACAGTTCTCTGGATTGGCAGAGTTATTTGCAGGCTGTCCAGGAAATCAAAAACGGACTCGTTAAAATTGTTTATGTTTCGCCAGAAGGTTTAAACACAGGCCGAATTCGCGACATTTTTTCTGATTCAACGTTAAACGTCAGCTGCATTACGGTCGATGAGGCTCATTGTGTCAGTCAGTGGGGCCATGATTTTCGTTCTGATTATCTTGAAATTGGTAATATCAGGCGATTTTTCCCGGATGCAGTTATGATTGCGCTGACGGCTACCGCTACGGCTCAGGTGCGCACTGACATTATAAAAAATCTTTTGATGAAAGAACCGGCCGTTTTTATTTCAAGTTTCAACCGCCCGAACATTTTTCTTGAAGTTCAGCCGCGACGTAAAGGAATTGAACAGGTAATAAATTTTATCCGGAAACATTCAGGTGAAAGCGGAATTATTTATTGTTTTTCGCGGCGTCAGGTTGATGAACTTACTCAGACTCTTGATGATATGGGCTATTCAGTTGCGGCGTATCACGCGGGACTTGCCGATGACGTGCGTCAAAAAAATCAGGAAAGTTTTGTAAAAGATGAAATTCAAATTATGGTCGCGACAATTGCGTTTGGAATGGGAATTGATAAACCAAATGTCCGCTATGTTATAAATTTTGATTTGCCAAAATCGGTGGAAGAATTTTATCAACAGATTGGACGTGCCGGCCGCGATGGACTTCCGGCGTTTTCACTTTTGCTTTTTAGTATGTCTGATTTGCACAAAATCCGTTATTTTTTTGAAGAATCTGCGGATCCAGAAAAATCCGAAAAACTTTTGCAGGGAATGATTAATTTTGCGACTGCGCGGGTTTGTCGTCGCCAGGCACTGCTTTCGTATTTTGGGGAAACTTATGTTCCGTCAAAATCAAGTGATGGCAAGGAAAACAACACTGACAGTACCGGCACGTCGTTCAAATGCTGTGATATTTGCTGTGCTTCAAATAATCAGGATTTTCTTCCACTCACGGATATGACAATTCCTTTTCAAAAATTGCTGTGCTGCATAATCCGCACAAAAGAAAGATTTGGAACAAATTACGTCATTGACGTTCTGCTTGGTTCAAGAAGTAAAAGGATTTTGGAAAACAATCACAATATGATTTCAACCTGGGGCATTGGCAATGAACTGTCAAAAGATGAATGGCTGGAATTTTCTGATTTGTTAATTTCCCGCGATTATCTTACAAAAGTCGGCGAATATAATATTCTGACAATAACTGAAGAAGGAAAACGAATGCTCAAAAATCGTGACAAAGTTCTTCTTCCGTTTGCAGTTTCTAAAAAAACGTCAAAAGGAAGTCCTCAAGTCGTTTATAACAGCAAATATTCTGATTCAAGCGCGGAAACTTTCCGTTTTGCAAAAAAGAAAACCGGAAATATTATTATTGCCGAAAAACCTGATGCAAATGACGCGCGCGGTGAAAAAATCATAGAGGTTTTGAAAAACTGGCGAAAACGCAAGGCAGAAGACATGAATCTTCCGCCATATCACGTTTTTGGAGATAAAACTTTATATGATCTTGCCGCCAAAAAACCTGCAAACAAAACTGATTTGCTGCAGGTTTACGGCATTGGCGAAGTAAAAGCCGAAGAATTCGGAAAATCAATAATCAGTTTGATAGAATCTACAAAATAATTTTCAATTTTTAGTGGCTTCCAAAATTAAAAATTGCAGATTTCTTCAAAGTGAATATCATCCGGGAAAATTCTTGAATTAAGGCAACGCTCTTTTGCTTTTTTGAGACAATCATAAAATTCGCGCAAATTTCCAATCCATTTGTGATTTTCAAGGCACTGAATTGCAGAATCGGAGATTTCGATTTTTCCTTTTTGACAGAAATCTTCTACCATGCAGCGAATATCCTCAATTCTTTCGCGCAAAGACGGAAAACGAATCGTGTTGTAATTAATCCGGTAGTACAAATCTTTGCGAAAAAGTCCTTCTTTTATCATTTTTGCAATGTCCGCGTTTGTTGCAAACATCATCCGGATATTAAAATGTTCGCGCTTTGTGTCTCCAAGCCGGCATTTTACGCCTTCTTCCACCGCCGACAAAAACATCGACTGCATCTGATTATTTGCACTTCCAAGTTCATCAAAAAAAACTGTTCCGCCATTACAAATGTCAAGAATTCCTTTTTTTTCCTGCGCATCAGTATAAGCGTGCGACGAAACTCCAAAAAGCTGACTTGCAAAAAGTGAATCAGATTCTTTTGCCAGGTCACATTTGTAAAAAGACTTTTTGTAATCGCTGGAAAGTTTGTAAATTAACTCTGCGGCAGTAGATTTTCCTACTCCAGTTTCGCCCAAAAGAAAAACCGGACGATTATTTTTTGTAGCCGCAAAAATTTCCTCGTGAAGTTTTTTAATTCTTTCGGAAATTCCTAAAAATTTGCCATCAGATAAACGGTAAATTTTTGGTGGTTCATTTTTTGCATTTTCCTTTGAGTTTACAATTACATTTCTTCCCAGGAATTTATCATTACAAACAGAATTCTGAGAAAAATCAGTTTTTGTAATCAAAGTGTGCAGTTGTTTTCCAAGAATCAGATTGTTAATAGGCGCGGTAAAAATATAATCAAAAACAGAATAGCGGTGCTTTCCGGCAATTTCTTTTTTTGTTTTTGAGGAAATGCAGATTTTAATACCTTTATAATCTGACAGAAAAGTTTCCGGCGAAAGAGAAGAATTTGAATTCTTTTCATCCAAAATTAATAATTGAGAATTTTCGGCTGCATCATCATAAAAAGACGGGAGTGCAAGAATTTCACGTACAACAAAATCTTTCTTCAAAGCATTTACTATAAAATCTCTGCATGAAACGGTTGTTATGTGTGTGATTTTCAATTTAACTTTTATAACTTCATTTACTTTTTTTTATTTTTTATAACTCTCTCGATTTTTTTTCACTGATTACATTTTTTACCCCTCCCACAAAGTAAAATTTAGCAGAAATAGCCGTACTACACGTTCTTTTTAAACATTCTTGTGAACAAAATTGCAAATAAAAACCAGATGTAAGGAAAAATCAGAAAAATTTTAAAAGGATTGTGCAAAATTTCGACAAACATTTCGTTTCCTTTGTCAAAAGTTTTTTCGCTGACTCTTTTTATTCTTTCTGAAAAAATTCCAAAACAATCCTTGTAGTAAAGAAAGATGCTGTTTGAAAAACTGTTCCGGCGTCTGTATGGCCAGCAATTTTTTTCTTTGATTCCGTCACTCATCAAAACCAGCGACGGCTGAGCTTTAAAAATTGCCTCTACAATTTTATTTTCGGCAGTTTTTGGATAATATCCAACATAACGGCCAAGAATTTTCAACTGCGGGAAAGTGTCACGAACGTTGCGCTCGGCTTTTGTCAAAGTTTTTTTTGTGGAACCGAGCATATAAATTGATTTAAAGTGATTTTCCATGATGGAAAGAATCTGAATTGTCGTTGTGAACGGATTGTGCCGAACTGGAACGTCTTTTTTTAGAAATTTCGCGGCACGAAGAATGCTTTTTGAAATTGGCAAAATCAGCGCGGCATTTTTTACAGTTTCCTGAAAATCACCTTTTTTCTGACATTTTATTAAATCCCAAATAGAAAGAAAAATAATCTGTTTTGTACCAGGCCGTGCCATAATTTCCAGAATATCATTTTCAAGATTTTCGGGGGCACAAATATCAACTGGAACGCCCAGTATTTTTATTCTTTGAGCTGACATATTATTTTCTCCAATATTTGAACTTTCTAAAGAAAACGGCAAAATCGTTTTTTAGAGATGAGGGCATCTCTAAAAATTGCAATTTTTAGAGGCTCCCATGAGTTTTATTCTAATGCGGTTTGAATTGCAGCAATTCCATAAAGCGCCGCAGTTTCGCACCTAAGTATATTTACGACAAAATGAA
>CAVHTI010000011.1:0-52446 GCA_963638805.1 Anaerobutyricum sp. | reverse complement strand
ATATTATGATGATTCAAAAGGGTGATTCTGTTTTGGAAGATAATATTTCAAGGCTGGTTTTTAATATATTGTGCGAAACAAAACAGCTCAATGAAATTTCACTCTCTGATAATTGGCAGATTCTGCCAAAATTAAGCAATCAAACAGAATTAATAAAACTAGATAATCTTCTAAAAACAAAATTTGAAAGATACAATTTAGTTATAAACAATGTAAATTCGGATGTAGCCCTGCCAATAAATAATGAAAACTTTTTGAGTGAAGAAGATTTTATAAATACATTGTCAGATGTAGAAATTTTATTATTTGGAGAACAGCATTTTATAAGTGAACAGGAACAATTTTTAATAAAAATTTACGAAAAATTATTAAGAATTGGTTTTAAAACAATCTGCCTTGAAATTCCTGAAAAAAATCAAAAAAACTTGGACTTGTTTCTGGAAGGAAAAATTGAAGACTTAGATAAAGACATATGTATGATGCGGGATTTTATTTTTAAAGTTAGAGATCTAAAAAAACTAAGCCCTGAAATAAAAATCTATTGTGTAGATGCTGATACCAGTACTCTCAGGGCAAAAGAAGATTTTTTAAAAAGGGAAGTTGAACTTTCAAATCATATTGATTCAGTTAAGCATATTTCCAATGGTAAAATTTTAGGTGTTTTTGGTAATTATCACGTGCAAAAAGCAAAAAAGTTTTATCTATTCAGAAATGATGAAAGTTACACGTTTACGCAAATATTATCCCAAAAATATAAGTGCCTATCAGTTAACACTTTTGGATTTTCAGGTGAAGAAAAACTTGGGCCAATAAATTACAAAATCAGATACAAATTTAATAATCTTTATAAAAACGACACTTTGCCAAAAAAGATTTTTCAGAATAACGAAACTTTTTTACTGAACTACCCGCCTGCAACCAATCAAACCATTTTCCTTGATTCAGGTACTTATACAACAATCACCGAAAATGAAAATTCCCCATTTGATTATAGTTTGATATTCAAAAAACAATCCGTGACTTCCTGGAGCCAGTTGTATGAAGAAAAGTAAGGAGGGGAAAGCCTTCCCCACGCTCGCACTTTGTTGTTCGCTGCCCCTTCTCCTAGGGGGACGCTTCCCCCTAAAACCCCCTGAAAAATGTCACTTACTTTGTCAAATTATAGTTCTTATTACCTTGAATTTAGTAGTTTTCGGTGGTTTCGCGCGATGTCTGTTAAATACAGTCCCCAAAATCAGTTCGGGACGACTTTACTCGGGACAGAATGCAAGTTCGTACCTTAGAAAAAAGGAAGAAAATAGATATGAATAACTTTGAATTTTTTTCATTAATTTTTTTAATGTTGGATAGTTGCTGGGATGATTGTAAAGATTCCAAGCTTGGCAATTTTTTAAGCGAAATGAACCCATACTCCTGGGAAACAGAAGATTCTGCAGATCCTGCTGTTTATAAAGAATTTAAGGAATTTATGAAGGATAAACAGATTGACTCTGATAACGGATTTCAGCTGGCAAAGGATTATTTAAAAACCATAACATATTATCCAGGTCTTGAAAAATATCTTAATGAGTATGACCAGGACGGGTGGAATGATGCCACGCAGCAATTCATGGCACAAGAACATAAAGGGGCGTCTAAGTGAGGATTTAGTGTCGTTTGATTTTCAGATGTCAGGCAGCATATCCATATTGTCACCCTGAATCTATTTCAGGGGCTGTAGCCATGTTGTTCCATGTTCTACTTTAAATACCTATCCATACCAAAACCTATGCCGCGGGAGTAAGAATGTGCCCCGCATAAATGCTTATGATGCAGTAAACCAGCAGTGAAATTATGATTTGCAGACTCAGGTAGCCGGAGGTAAATTTCATGGCGTTTTCTTCTGTTGCATACATAGAAAGCAAAAATGAAGTTGGAACAAAAAAGTAAACCAGCAGCGCGATTTTTAATTCCGGGATAAGACCGATTGTGACTGAAATTACAAGTAAAACTAAAACACACAGTATAATCTGAATTCCGTAGCGGAATGCGGCAAGTTTCAGGCCTTTTTTCAAAACGTCCCAGTCAAAAACCAAACCTGCGCCAATGCAAATTAAAATCATCGGGGAAAGTGGCTGAATAAAGAAATTTGTGGTTTTTGTGTAAAGTCCGGTAAATTTTGAATTATTGATGATGTCGCCAAGGTGGAATGCTGCCCCGATAAATCCTAAAATAACGGCAATAATCAAAGGATTTGTGACGATTGAAATTATAATTTCTTTTTTTGTCATTTTCTGGCCGGCAAGGAATTTTAAGCCGGTAGCCGTTACTGTAAAGCAGAAAACTCCGCTGAAAATATCCATAGAAATTATAGAAAACATTGCTGAACTTTTGTTTCCGACCAAAAGCGAAATCAATGCCCAGCCAAAAAGTCCGCCTTCGTAAGTTGTCATGGCATAAGGAACGTAACCGTTTATTTCCGGGTCAAAAAATCGTTTAAAAACAAAACCTAGGCCAAAGGCTGCAAACAGGACAACTAGTTCAATCACAATCAAAATTATTGATTTTGCCGAAAAACTGCCGTTTATGAGTGTATCAAATGCCATAACCGGCAGAAAAACGTTTGTAGAAAGGCTTTTTATGCTGGAAATTCCGCTGTCCGAAATAATATTTTTTGTCTTAAGGAATTTTCCCAAGGCAATCATCAAAAAAACCGGGATAATAGTTTCTAAAATTGTCATTTATTGAGCCTCAAACAATGTGCCTTTTGATTCTGTTGTAGTTAAGTTGATTAAAATATTTTCTGTGGAACCGTTTGCAAGCAAAAGCGGAATTCCGTAGATTGTAGTTTTTTCGGCGGCCTGGATTTTTGTTTCAATTCCGCCGGTGCCAAAACTGTTTGTACTGCCAATTTTGATATTTTTCCTTAATTCCGGGATGGAAGATACCACTTCAATCAATTTTGAATCAGGATTTGTCTTTGGATTGTCCGTAAAAATGCCGTCAATGTCGCTAAAAAGAATCAGCAAATCCGCGCTCCAAAGTATAGAAGTGAGCGCCGCGAGGTTGTCGTTATCGCCAATGGAAAATTCATCGGTAGAAACTGAGTCATTTTCGTTGATGATTGGAATAACGCCTTCGTCAACAAGAGTGAACAAAGTGTTTCTGATATTCAAACTGCGGTGGTCGTTTTCAAAATCTTCCTTAGTAAAAAGAAGCTGCCCGATGTGAAGTCCCTGTTCAGCAAATGCCTTGCGCCACTGGGCCATCAATTCTACCTGACCGATTGCGCAAAGTGCCTGCCTAAAGTGAACATCCTTTTTTCGTGCCCATTCTTTTAATGTTGAAACGCCGGAAACCTGTGCGCCGGAAGAAACAAGAACAATTTGTTTGCCCTGATTAATAAGCTGTTTGCACTGTTTTGCAAAACTTGCCATAAAATCTGTGTTTTGTGTGCCATCCGGTTTTGCAAGTGTGTTTGAACCGATTTTGATGACAATTTTTCTTGCATTTTTTAACGTTTCCGCAATTTGATTACTCATTTTTTTTCCTTTTTTATTTTAGAAATAATATTTTAGTCCAACGTCAACCGCGTGTTCTTTTTTCTGCCTTAAACCGTCCTGATAGTAACGCCACGCGGCATAAATTTCAAAAGGACTGTTCAGCATAATTCCAAGTTCAAGATGTGATTCAAACATAGTATTTGGCTCGCAGATGACGTTTTCTACAGTTGATTGCCCCAGCAAATCTGTGATGTTAATTCTATATTCAAAAACAATCGGTTTAAAAGGATATGATTTAAAAATAACGCCCCAGTTTACTGCACTTATATTTTTATAACCTGCCGGCGCTCCGTAATAATATGACCACTGACAACTCAGTCCCATACTAAAAATGAACGACTGAATAAGTGCCATTTGTGCGCCAAGTCTTAAATTTCCAGCGTAAATTTGCTGATCACTGAATGAAAAATAATTCCTGTTTTCAAGAATCGGGCCAAAGAATTTAAAAATATAGCCTTCAAATCTTACTTCCGGACTTAAAATCATAGAATTTGGATGATAAATAGCCGCCGCCTCTACATTAAACCGGTAATCCTTTTGAGGAAATTCTGTAGTGTCGCCGGCTGGCAGTGCGTCAATGTAATAATCGCCCGTGGCATAAGGATAATAGTCAAAACTGACGCTCCAGTTATTAAAAAGCGATACTGCAAAAAACATATCAAGGAATAATTCAAAAAGTGAATATCCGTGATAAATTGGCTCTATTGGCGGCGGAGTTCTGCGTTTTGGCGGATTTGATTTTATCGGTTTTGATGGCGTGTCATCCGGTGGCGGAAGAGGTGCTTTTTCTGTTCTATCGTCCGGAGAAACATACGGTGGCGGCGGTGCAACATTTTCTGTGATTGAAGGCGAATTTTCTGAAACCGGAGAATCAGAAGAATCACTTTCCTGTGCAAACATAAATCCCGAAAAAATTGTAAGAATCAGAACGGTGCACAACATCTTTTTCATATAAATCTCCTTAAAAAACCCCGCGTTAGCGGCAGCACAGAACGAAACTATCTGATTTGACCTTCGCCATCTATCAGATATTTGGTGGTTGTCAAAGCTTTTATTCCCATTGGACCGCGTGCATGAAGTTTTTGAGTACTTATGCCAAGTTCAGTTCCAAAGCCAAATTCTCCGCCGTCAGTAAAACGTGTACTTGCATTAACATAAACGCAGCTGGCATCTATGCTTTTCTGAAAGTAAAGCGCGTGCTGACGGTTGTTAGTAATAATACTTTCACTGTGTTTTGTATTATGACTGTTGATATATTTTACAGCTTCAGTTATATCAGAAACCGTTTTGATGCAACATTCGTAATCAAGATATTCATAGCCAAAATCTGATTCTGTAGCCTCAATTACATTTTGCGAACGACCGTTAGTTTTTTCAATTTCAGAAAGGATTTTAAATGATTCACAATCAGCGTGAAATTTTACGCGGCCGGCAAATTTTTTTGCCAAAAGCGGAAGAAACTGGCCGGCAATTTTTTTATTTATGACGATACATTCAATCGCGTTGCAAACGCCCGGACGCTGGATTTTTGCATTTTCCGCGATTTTTGCTGCCATTTCCAAATCAGAATCATCATCAATATAAAGATGACAAACGCCACTGCCGGTTTCTATGACCGGAACTTTTGCAGTTTCCACGACCATTTTGATTAATTTTGCACCGCCACGTGGCAAGGCAAGGTCAATTTTGCCGGTTGCAGTTAAAATCTGCTGAACTTCGTCGTGAGATTCGCACGGGGCAAGTTCAATTGCTTCTGGAATTCCAAAACCTTCCGCCTCTTGCGAAGAAAGTCCTTGTTTTATGATTTTTACGATTTCTTTGTTTGAATTGATTGCTGATGATGAGCCGCGCAAAAGAATTGAATTTCCGCTTTTATACGCAAGACAAAAGGCGTCAGCGGTTACGTTCGGGCGACTTTCGTAAATAATCGCAATCACGCCGATTGGCACGCGAATTTGTCTGATTGTAAGTCCGTTTGGAGTTTTCCAACCGCAAATTTCTTCGCCAATTGGATCAGATTGTGAAATTACGGCACGGATGCTTGCAATTATGCCGTCAATTTTTTTATTGTCTAAAGAAAGGCGGTCAATTAAAGATTCCGTCATGCCGTTTTTGCGCGCTGATTCAATGTCAATTTTATTTGCATCAAGAATTTGCTGACGATTTTTGTCCAAAGCCAGCGCAACAGCATCCAGAGCCTTGTTTTTTTGATTTGCATTTTGCAGAGATAATTTTTCCTGACCTTTGTGCAAAGTTTCACAAATTGAATTAAGGTTCATCATCTTTACCTTCCGAATATCATTATCGTTAATTTATTTGATTTTTCCATAAAAAGATTTAAAAAACAAAAACCGGAAACAAAAGTTCCGGTTTGATTGAGCGATTAGTAATTTGCTAAGAAGTACATTCCCAACATCATAGAAAGCCGGCACTTTTCTTCTGTCCAGTCATTCTTTGCGGGGAGTGATGAAATATACCACCAGAAAATTCCAAATTCCGGGTCAATTCTGATAGTGTAAAGTGAAAATTCAGGATCATCAGTTTTCTGACCAAACATCAGATAAACGGCCTGATTAATAATTTCCAAAAATAAAGAAAATTCGTCTTTCCAGGCACAATTTTCCTCTTTAAGAAGTTTATTTAATTTAAAAATAAGCTGATCTTTTAACGCAATGTCAGATTTATCAACCCAGGTTTTTTGAATTAAGAGAGTGAGATTATTTTTAAAACTTGCAAGAAGTTTTTTTACATCATCTTCGGTTTTTGATGAAAAACCATCTGAGGCACCGAATGCTTTTGCAATTGTGTCTGCCGGTTTAGAAAAGTTTTCCGGACTTTTTATAAAGTCATCTAGTGCTGTAATTGTTTCTGAATCAAGAAACTCAGAAATAAAATCGTTAGAATTCGACATAGGCTTATAATATTTTTTTATGTGCATTTTATCAAGTGAGAATCTGACTTTTGCGGAAGATAGAATGCGCGGGGCGGGAGGGGGAATACTGGAAATACTGAAAAAACATTGAAAATATGTAAAATTATATGTAATATTATACATAAGAGGTTTTTATGGTAAGTTTTACACGTAATGAAATGATTTCGGCTTCTCAATTCGTGCGTAATTTTGCAACGCTTTTAAAGACTGTTTGTTCTTCAAAGGAAGAAAAAATTGCTATCGTAAAAAACAATCAAATGCAGGCGGTTTTAATTCCAATTGAAGAATATGAAAAATTAAAATCTTGTGAAGAACAACTGGAGCAAAAAGAAATCTACGAAACAATCCAAAGTCGCAAAAATACGCCACAGACAGAATATGTTTCTTATGAAGACGCATTAAAACAGGCTGGTCTTTAGTGGAATACAAAATCTTATTTCATCCGGAAGCATTAAAAGAATTCTGTGCATTAGACGGAAGTGTAAAACAACTCGTAAAAAAGCAGATTGACAAATTGAAAAATACTCCGGAATTGGGCGAAGAACTTGGTAACAAAAATGGTTACGACCTTTCCGGTTACCGTAAAATGTATGCCTGTAAAAAACAAGTCAGAATTGTCTATTCAATTTTAAATGACATTTTAACAATCAACATCATTGACATAGGAAAACGCGAAGATATGCAGGTTTACAAAGACGCTGCGCAAAGAATTTAATGAATAGCTTTGGTAGGAGAACTTAATAAGGCGGCTTACAGAGTTGCCTTTTTTTATGAAAAAATTATGGAATACAGATTTAGTATTATTTCAGATAAATATATTGATTACCTCAGAAAAACAGAACCCAATGATATGATGAACAAGGAATTACCCGAAAGAACTTAATGTATGCATACTTCGATAAATAGATTGTGAACTGATTTCTCCATGACATTCGTTTAAAATATGTTAAAATGACTTTGAGAGGTGGAAAAATGCCGTATACAGCAACTCTTGAAAAAAAAATAACACAGATTTCCGAACAATATCAGCAGGAACTCTTGGAATTTGTTGATTATCTGCTTTACAAACAAAATGAAAAGAAAGAGGCTGCCGTGAAAAATCAGAAAAAAATAGATTCCCTTAATTCAATTTTCGGTATGTTAACTCCAGAAGAATCAAAAGCCGTAGACGATTCAATTTCTGAAGGAATTAAAATAAGAGAAGTTCAGTAATGACATATTTTTTAGACTCAAATATTGTAAGTTATATTTTAAATGGAAAATCTGCCGTAAAGAACAGAATTGAAGAACTCCTTTTGAAAGGAAACGATATTTTTATTCCAACATTCGTTTATTATGAAATAAAAAGAGGACTTTTAGCAGTTGGAGCAACCTCAAAACTTGAAAGATTCAATAATTTTGTAAAAACTTTAGGTTTAATCAATTTAACCATGCAAACTTATGATATGGCTGCAAACGTTTATGCTTTATTAAAGAAACAAGGCTTACTAATTGAAGATGCTGATTTGTTTATAGGTTGTTCTGCTTTAGAAAATAGTGCAATTTTAATTACAAACAATGCCAATCATTTAAAACGAATTCCCGGTTTAAAAATAGAAGTATTAGAATAAATCAGACTTCATCATCCAAAGTTTTAAGCTTCCCGTCAGCCCAAACTTGAAATTCTGTTATCCCGAATTCATTTCGGGATCTCTTTTGCTTATAGATGCTGAATTCAGCATGACATATTGGGATTTTGACAGGGGAAAAGAACTTCATTTTTATTTCTTCCCGATTTTTTCAGAAATTTTGTTTGCAACGAAAATGCCGCTGGCACTTGCGTGCGAAAGGGAGTGTGTAACGCCACTGCCGTCGCCGATTACGTAAAGGCCTTTGTGCTGGGTTTCAAGATTTTCGTCTAATTTTACTTCCATATTGTAGAATTTTACTTCTACGCCGTACAAAAGTGTGTCGTCACTAGCTGTTCCAGGGGCAATTTTATCCAGGGCGTAAATCATTTCTATGATGCCGTCTAAAATTCGTTTTGGAAGTACAAGGCTCAGGTCTCCCGGGGTTGCAGCGAGGGTCGGGCGGGTGCGGCTTTCTTCCAGGCGTTCAGGATTTGTACGGCGGCCTCTTTCCAAATCGCCAAAACGCTGAACAATTACTCCGCCGCCTAGCATATTTGAAAGTCGTGCAATGCTTTCGCCGTAGTCGTTGCTGTCTTTGAATGGCGCTGTAAATTTTTGACTTACGAGAAGTGCAAAGTTTGTATTTTCAGTTTTGAGATGTTCGTCTTCAAAACTATGTCCGTTAACCGTGATAATGCCGTTTGTATTTTCGTTTACGACAATTCCGTTCGGATTCATACAGAAGGTGCGCACGTGATCTTCAAATTTTTTTGTGCGGTAAACTATTTTGCTTTCGTAAAGTTCATTTGTAAGGTGACTGAAGATTACGGCTGGAAGTTCAACGCGGACGCCTAAATCTACGCGGTCAGAAAGGGTAGGAATGTTCAAATCTTTGCAAACCTGACTCATCCATTTGCTGCCGGAACGACCAACAGAAACGATGCAGTATGTGCAATCTGCGGAGCTGTCTGCCGTAAAAACTTTAAATCCTGAGTCTGTTTTTTCAATTTTTGTTACCGGAGTTTCAAAATGCCAGTCAATTTTATCTTTGAGTTCATTGTAAAGATTTTGCAGGACAACGTAATTTATGTCTGTGCCTAAATGGCGGACAGAAGCGTCCAGTAATGAAAGATTATTCTGCATACAGATTTTTTTGAACTGACTGCCGGCCGTAGAAAACATTTTTGTAAACTGTCCGCCGTGCGAAACGTTAATGTCGTCTACATAGTGCATTAATTCAAGTGCCTGTTTTTTTCCAATGTGTTCATATAAAGTGCCGCCAAAATCGTTGGTGATATTGTATTTTCCGTCCGAAAAGGCGCCGGCGCCACCAAATCCAGACATAATTGAACAGGTTTTGCAGCGAATGCAGGATTTTATTTTTTTGCCGTCAATTGGACAGTGTCTTTTATTTAAAGGTTTACCTTCTTCGTAAACTGCTACTTTTAATTCAGGATGATTTTTGATTAATTGATAAGCCGAAAAAATTCCGCCAGGGCCGGCTCCGATAATAATTGCGTCGTATTTCATGATGTGTAGAATTTATCACAAAGGATAAGGAAATTCACTATTGACTATGAAAGTGTTTAAATTAGAATTTATGTTAAAAATTCACGATTTTAAAGCTTAGGGTATGGAGCAGGAAGCAACGAAGTTGCGCACGCCACCGCAGGCACTTGTGCCGAGGAGGCTGAGCGGGAGCGAACTGCGGAACACCCGACCTGCCGCAGGCAGGGAAGCCCATAAAAAAAAGGAAGTAAGAAATGAAAACAGTTGCGGGTATTGATCTTGGAACGCAGAGTATGAAAGTCGTAATTTATGATTACGAAAAAAAAGAAATTATTGAAAAGGCATCTTGTCCTATGGATTTGATTTCTGAAGCTGACGGTACAAGGGAACAGAAAACTGAATGGTTTGATAAGGGCCTTGAAGTTTGTTTTGGAAAATTGAGTGCTGAAAATAAAAAAACGATTGAAGCAATTGGAGTTTCTGGTCAGCAGCACGGTTTTGTTCCGCTTGATAAGGACGGAAATGCCCTGTACAACATAAAACTCTGGTGCGATACTTCTACAACAAAGGAATGCAAGGAAATTACTGACGCAGCCGGCGGAGATGCTACCGTTGTTGACGCTCTTGGTAACTTGATGTTGACTGGTTTTACGGCTCCAAAAATTAAATGGCTGAAAAATAATAAAAAGGATGCTTTTGATAAACTTGCTTACATTATGCTTCCTCATGATTATTTGAACTGGAAGTTAACCGGCGAATATGTAATGGAATACGGCGATGCTTCTGGAACCGCACTTTTTGATTCTAAAAAACGCTGCTGGTCTAAAAAAATCTGTGACATTATTGATGATGGACTTTTGGCAAAACTTCCAAAATTGATTGAACCTTCTGCTCCGGCCGGAAAAGTAAGTGCCCAGGCTGCAAAGGCTTACGGTATTCCAGAAGGAATTCCTGTTTCTGCCGGTGGCGGCGACAATATGATGGGTGCCGTTGGAACTGGTACAGTTGCTGATGGATTTTTGACAATGTCTATGGGAACTTCCGGAACACTTTACGGATATTCTGATAAACCAATTGCCGACCCAGTAAACGGTTTGAGCGGATTCTGTTCAAGCACAGGCGGATGGTTGCCACTTCTTTGCACAATGAACTGTACCGTTGCAACAGAATTTGTGCGGGGCCTTTTCCAGATGGATGTAAAAGAACTGGACAGCGAAGCCGCTAAAGCTCCGTGTGGTTCTGAAGGTGTACTTGTAATTCCATTCTTTAACGGAGAAAGAACTCCAAACCTGCCAAATGGCCGTGCAAGCATTACAGGATTAACAAGTGCAAATACAAACAGAGCAAATATTGCCCGCGCTTCACTTGAATCGGCAGTCTTTGCAATGCGCGGCGGACTTGATGCATTCAGAAAATTGGGATTCCAGCCAAAAGAAATCCGCTTGATTGGCGGTGGTTCAAAATCTCCAATTTGGCGACAGATTGCGGCAGATATTATGAATCTTCCGATTAGAGTTCCTGCATTGGACGAAGCTGCCGCACTTGGCGGTGCAGTTCAGGCATTGTGGTGCCTTAAAAATCAAAACGGAAAGTGCGATATTGCCCAGCTTTGTGCAGAACACATCAAGTTGGACGAATCAAAGAGCACAAATCCAATTGTTCAGAATGTTGCAGCGTACGACAAAGCCTATGCCGAATACTCTAAAGTCGTAGAAACTTTGAGCCCACTCTACAAATAGTTTTTATTGCGATACAAAAAATTAAAATCACGGTGTTTGTTTAGCGACGGCACTGTGATTTTTTTTTGTGCAGAGGGGAATTTGGAGTATCATAGAAAGCGTATTTTTTAAGAAATAAGTGAGTAAAATGTCAAAAGAGCAGAACCCATTTAAAATAGATTTTGATTCATATATTCTTCAGTCCGAACCTTCAAAACAAGAGAAAGGAAAACTCTGGCAGACAGCAATTGGTTTGCAACAGGTAGACGGCCTTACACCATCAAAATATCTGTATGAAACTGCAAAACGTAACATTGATGGAGATATAACAATTGAAGAAGCCAAACAACTCATCGATTCCTATTATGAATCAAAAGATGGTCGTACTAGTGATGACGACGACAAAGAAGAAGCGGATAAAGTTTCGGTTAGAATTTGTGAAATTCTTGTAGAAAATACGTTCAGTTTTACTCCAGATTTATTGCTTTCAATCCATAAACGTCTGTTTACTGGAGTTTTCTATAAAGTAAAGACAGGAGCGTTCAGAACCACAAATATTTCTAAGCATGAATGGGTTTTGGACGGCGAATCAGTATTGTATGCAAACTGCGATATGATAAAACAAACTCTTGATTGTGATTTTGCTCAAGAAAAGTCTTTTGATTATTCAAAACTTCCCATGGACGAAAAAATAAAACATCTTGCAAGATTTATTGCAAATATCTGGCAGATTCAGCCATTCGGAGAAGGCAATACAAGAACAACTGCCGTGTTCACAATCAAATATCTGAACTTTCTGGGCTTTAAAGTAAATAATGAACCTTTTGACAAAAACAGCTGGTATTTCAGAAATGCTCTTGTTCGTGCAAATTACACAAATATGACTAAAGGTATTTATATGAACACAGAATACCTTGAAAAATTCTTCCGCAATCTGTTGCTTGGTGAAACTAATGAGCTAAAGAATAGGTATTTACACATCAGATACACCGACCAACCAGCTATAAAATCACAAGAAAGTAGCGATAAAGTAGCGATAAACGAAAATAGTAGCGATATAATTCTGAATTACCTTAAAAATAATGAATCCATAAACAGTGCCAAGGCCAGAGAAATTACAGGTCTTTCCGCACCCGGAGTTCGCAAGATTTTCAAAAAATTAGAATCCGAAAATTTGATTGTTGGTTTTGGCGAAAATAAGGGAAAGACTTATAAGTTGAAAAAGTAAAAAAACATTGGTTATGAAAATATTTTTTGGGGGAAAGCCTTCCCCTCGCTCGCACTTTGTTGCTCGCTACCCCTTCTCCTAGGGGGACAATTCCCCCTAAAACCCTCTTACTTTTCCCTGCACTTGTTCTAATGGACTTTTTAATCTATAATTTTTTTGATGACAAAAATAATAATTAATGTCATTCATTTTATGAGGTGATTATGCTTTTTGACGAAAACACGACTGTTCCAAAAATGATTAAAAATGTTTCTGAACAGTACCCGGAAATTGTTGCTCAGTACAAAAGAATTAAAGGCGGTAATTTTCAGCCGATTTTGTATCGCGAAATGTGGCAGCTTGGTCTTGATTTTGGTGCTGCTCTTTTAAAAATGGGTGTAAAACGTGAACAGCCGATTGGATTAATTTCTGATAACCGTGCCGAATGGCAGCATGCGGATATTGGTATTATGGCGATTGGTGCCGTTGATGTTCCGCGTGGTTGTGATGCAACATTAATCGACCTTGAAAAAATCTTTTCTATCACGGAATCTGAACTAATAATTGCCGAAAATAATTCCCAGGTTAACAAGATTGTCAGTTTAAAAGAAAAAATCCCTAGCATAAAAACTGTTATCACTTTTGAAAAAGAAATAAAGCCGGAAGTTCTTGAAGCTGCAAAAAATGCCGATATTTCTGTTTTATTTTTTGAAGATCTTATTTCTGAAGGTCAAAAGTGGCGTATTGAACACAAAGGCGAAGTTGAAGCCGAAGTTGAAAAAGGCAAAATTGATGACCTTACGACAATCATTTTTACTTCCGGAACAACAGGAACTCCAAAGGGTGTAATGCTCACTCACCAGAATTTCCTTGCGCAGCTTGATGAAATCCCAGAACGAATTTATTTAAACCCTGGCGACAAAGCGTTGAGTGTTTTGCCTGTATGGCACGTTTTTGAACGCGAAGTTGAATATGTAATTTTCTGTCAGGCTGGAACGATTGTTTATTCAAAGCCGGTTGGTTCAATCCTTCTTACAGATATGAACAAGATGAATCCGCATCTTTTGCCGGCCGTTCCGCGCGTTTTTGAAGCGGTTTACGACGGAGTTACCAAAAAAATGCGTAAGGCTGGCGGTCTTACAAATAAAATCTTCAGATTTTTTACAAATGTCGCAAAAATTCATAAAAGAATGCAGCGCAAAATGTTTGATAAAAATCCTTGTTTTTCAAGATACCACACGGTTTTCTGGTGGATTGTCTGCATTATTCCGTGGACTTTGATGTGGCCGCTTTACTGGCTTGGTGATCTGCTTGTTTTCAGAAAAATTAAGGTTATGCTTGGAAAGAATTTCCGTGGCGGAATTGCCGGCGGAGGTGCTCTTTCTCCGATTATTGATGAATTTTTCTGGTCAATTGGCGTAAAACTTGTAGAAGGTTACGGAATGACAGAAACCGCTCCGATTATTTCTGTGCGTCCGCTTGCGGACCCGATTTTTGGAACAATTGGTTCGCCAATCAGACAGGTTCAGGCAAGAATTTGTGACCCGGAAGGTTATGTTCTTGGCCGATGCAAAGAAGGTGAACTTCAGATTAAAGGTCCTACCGTAATGAAAGGTTATTACAAAAATCCTGAAAAAACTAAGGAAGCCTTTACTCCGGACGGATGGCTGCACACCGGTGACCTTGCAATTATGACAATTCACGATGAATTAAAAATTAAAGGCCGTTTAAAAGATACAATTGTTTTGAGTGGTGGCGAAAACCTTGAACCGCTCCCGATTGAAATGAAACTTGCCGAATCAAGATTTATTTCTGCGGCAGTTGTTGTAGGACAGGATAAACGAGTTCTTGGCGCTTTGATTTTGGTTGATAGCGAAGAAGTAAAATCTTATGCAGAAGAAAACGGACTTCAGTACGATACTTTTGAAAATCTGCTTTTGAGTGAACCAATCCAAAAACTTTATTCCGTGGAGATTGCAACTTTGATTAGTGCCAAAAACGGATTTAAAAACTTTGAACAGATTGCAAAATTTGTTCTTATTACAAAACCATTTGAAGTTGGCGTTGAACTTTCTGCAAAACAGGAAATTATGCGCTTTAGAATTAATGAACTTTACAAAAAAGAAATTGATTCTATGTTCGCCGATTAACTTTGCGTAAGCGATTGTAGCAGCCGCGAAGGCAATTTCAATTGCCGAAGCGGAAGCCCGGAAGCACGCTATTTGCGGGCTGAGGACTTTGGAGGCGAATGCCTGAACTGCGAAAAGCGCGACCCGGCGGGGCATTTTTCCGCAAAATAGAAAAATTTTCGTGGCATAGAGCCTCGGCGACAATTCACAATGCAGTGCCCGACGGGGTACGCCCAGAAAAAAAGGATTTTGTCCAATGTAAAAATTTGGCGGAATCCTTTTTTTATTGTCTAAAGGTGGAATTTGTTATTAATTTTATACAAAAGAGGTGATAATTAATGGCAAAACATCAGTTTAAGACAGAAGTAAATCAACTTCTTCAATTATTAATTCATTCTATTTATTCAAATAAGGATATTTTCCTTCGCGAAATTGTTTCTAACGCATCGGATGCTTTGGACAAATTAAAGTATCTGACTGTTTCTGATGATGCTTACAAGAGCATTACTTTTACTCCAAGAATTGATATTAGTTTTGACGAAAAAGACAAAGTTCTGACTGTTCAGGATTGTGGTATTGGTATGGACGACGATGACCTTGCAAATAATCTTGGTACAATCGCTCGTTCTGGTACAAAAGCATTTTTTGAAAAATTGAGCGGTGATGCCGCAAAAGATTCTTCTTTGATTGGTCAGTTTGGCGTTGGTTTTTATTCGGCATTTATGGCTGCCAGCAAGATTGATGTTTATTCACGAAAGGCTGCCGGTGACGGAAAAATCTGGCACTGGTCAAGCACTGGCACAAATTCTTATGATTTGGAAGAAATTGCCGCTGATTCTGATGCAGCAAAAAAATACGGTTTTGATAAACCTGAATTGACCGGTTCCGCAATTGAAATGCACTTGAATGATGAAAGTACAGAATATGCAAGCCGCTGGAAGATTGAAGAATTAATCAAGAAATATTCAAATCATATTGCGTTCCCAATTTATCTTCACTATGAACAGAAAAAATATGATGACAAAGGTAAAGAAACTGGCAGCGAAAGTAAGGTTGATCAGGTAAATTCGGCTTCTGCTTTGTGGAAAAAGCCAAAATCTGAACTTAAAGAAGAAGATTACAACGAATTTTACAAGACGATTGGTCACGATGGCCTTGAACCTTTGCATTACGTTCACACTCACGCGGAAGGAACTCAGGAATATACAACACTTTTCTACATTCCTCAGAATGCGCCGTTTGATATGTACCAGGCAGATTATAAAAGTGGCCTGAAACTTTATGTAAAACGCGTTTTTATTACTGATGATGACCGTGAACTTTTGCCAAGTTATTTGCGTTTTGTACGGGGCATTATTGATTCTGAAGATTTGCCTTTGAACGTAAGCCGTGAAATTTTGCAGCAGAACAGAATTCTTGAGACTATAAAATCTCAGTCTGTAAAAAAATTGCTGAGTGAATTTAAGAAAATGGGCGACGCTGCGGACAAGGCACGCAAAACTGAAGCCGATAAACGTTCTGATGAAGAAAAGAAGGCTATTGAAAAATGGAACAAGTTTGTAAAGAACTTTAATCGTCCAATGAAGGAAGGTCTTTACAGTGATTATGCAAACCGCGACGAAATTGCAGAAATTGTACGATTCAAATCTACTGATGCAAGCGGAACTGGCGACGATAATTACACAAGTTTTGCAGATTATGTTCAGCGAATGAAAGTTGATCAGAAGTCAATTTTCTATATTTCTGGCAGTGATGAAAAAAATCTTCGTGCAAATCCTCTGGTAAAAGCTTACACAGACAAAGGTTTTGAAGTTCTGATTCTTGATGATGATATTGACGAAATTGTCTTCCCAGGTTACGGAAAATACAAGGATTTTGAATTGAAGGCCGTTAACCGCGCTGGTTCTGATGAAGATCTTGGCGGTGACAAAGAAGAAGCAAAAAAGAAGGAAGAAGAATTCAAGCCTGTTGTAGAAAAAATCAAAAATGCACTTGGCGATAAAGTAAAGGAAGTAAAACTTTCTAAAACTTTGAGTGGCGACAATCCTTCTTGTATTGTTGTTGATGAAAACGATCCTTCTTATCAAATGGAAAGAATGATGAAGGCAATGGGCCAGACTGGACCGGAAATTAAACCGATTCTTGAAGTAAACGGTGATCACCCGATTCTTTTGAAAGTAAAAGAAACTTCTGACGAAGAATTGATTAAAGATTACAGTACAGTGCTTTTGGATCAGGCACTTTTGATTGCCGGTGTTCAGCTTACAGAACCTGCAGATTTTGTTAAGAGTCTGAATAAATTGCTTAAGCCATAGTCTTTTTAGGGAGCCTCTAAAAATTGCAATTTTTAGAGATGCCCTTTACTTGCAGATTTAATTTGAATAAATGGCAGAGGACAATACAGTTCGCTGCCATTTTTTTTGCGTGAAATTCGATTTCTAATTTTGAGAAAATTGCCGGCGGCGAGAAAAATTTAAAAAAAACAAAATTTTAAAAATTTTTGTTGTGCTTTTGTTGCACTTAGGTTATACTGAAAGAGTAAATAAAGTCGAATCCAAAAAGAAGAAATAAAAAATTATTTAATAATAATTTAAAAATAATTTAGAAAAATTGTTAAAAAAGTTCCCTTAGAATAAAGAAGCACTTTTCTGTAAAAACTCTCTCTCCTTGTCAGAAAAGTGTTTTTTTATTTAACCATCAGTTTGAATCTTATTTGTTTGTCTTTCCGCAGGTTTTTATTTGTAATATAATTTTTTTATGAAAATAGTTATTGTTGGCGCGGGTTTTACCGGAGTTCAGCTTGCAAAACTTCTGGTTGACGAAAAAAATACCGTAACATTAATTGATAATGACGAAGATATTGTAAGGCACGCCGAAAATCGTCTTGATTGCACTGTCGTTTTTGCGGACGGAAACAGCCTTGAAACTCTCGAAAATTGTGGAATTGCAAAAGCCGACGCCCTTGTTTGCGTGACTTCTTCTGACGAAGTTAATATGATTACCTGTTCGCTGGTGGATGCCGTTTATCCTGAAATTTTAAAAATTGCCCGCGTCAGAAATTATGCTTATTACTTGAATTCCGAAAAAGCTGAAAAAAAACAGGCCAATCTTTTTAGCGGAAAGCACCGTCCACTTTACGGAATAAATTACATGATTCATCCTGATGTTGAAGCCGCGGACGCGATTGTTCAGGCCGTTGAAAATGGTGTAATTGGCCGCGTAATTTCTTTTGATAATTCTGAACTGGAAATTGCAAGACTTTCTGTGGAATCTGGCAGCGATTTTGACGGAATTTCACTCAAAGAAATCAGAACTAAGACTGAAACAAAATTTCTGGTTGCCTACGTTGAACAAAACGGCAAAACGTCGTTGCCTTCTGGAAATACGGTCATAAAAGCCGGCGATATTCTTGGCATTTTGGTTTCAAAGCGCGAAGTTCATCAACTGTTGGCTTTGTGCGGCACAGAAAAACAAAATTTAAAGAAAGTGGCACTTATTGGGGCGGGCAGAATTGGCAGTATTGTTGCGGAAAAACTCATTCCAAAGAAAAAAAATGCTTTTTCAAAATTATTTTCGGGGATTAAAAATAATAATGCCCAGGATTTTGTGATTATTGATTCAAACGATGCTCTTGCAAAGTCGGCGTCAGAAAAATTTCCGGAAGCGCGCGTTATGTGTGCCGACGCCTCCGACGAAAATTTTTTGCGCGAAGAAGGAATCACAAAATTTGATCTGGCAATCTGCGCGACCAGAAATCACGAAATGAATATGGTTTTGGCGGCCTATCTTGAATCTTTGGGCGTAAAACAGTCGGTTAGTCTTGTTTCAAGCGCGGCATTTGCAACTATTGCGGATAAACTTGGAATTGACGTTTCGGTTCCATTGCGGGATGTCGTCGTAGATTCAATCATGAGTCATTTGCGCGGAAAATCCGTAAAAGAAATTCACACCGTGACTGACGGTTTGCTGGAAATTGTAGAATGTGAGGTTGGCTCTCATTCAAAATTTGCCGGAAAAGCTTTGCGCGAAATTTCAAATCCGGGAACTTATCTTTTATTGATGAGCAGAAAATCCGGACTTGATGAGTTCAAAATTGCGGGCGGAAATACCGTGATTTATCCAGGCGATCATGTAGTTTTGATTGCGGAAGCGGAAAACAGCGGCAAAATTCTTTCTTGTTTTGCGGGAAGTTCTGAATAATGTTTTTTGTGAGTTTTTGTAAAATAATTTCCGCGTTGCTTGGAATTGTCGGGGCAACTTTTATAATTCCGCTGACAGTCGCCCTGATTTACGGTGAAAATTCCGTGATTTTACCGTTTGTTATTCCAATGCTCGTAAGTTTGATTTTGATGCTTGCGGTTAATCTTCCGACCAGAAAATTCAAAATCAAAATGAATATAAAACAGACATTTTTGATTGTTGCCTCGGCCTGGATTTTTATCAGTCTGATGGGTGCTTTGCCTCTTTATTTTAGCGGGGCGTTTCCGGATTTTTCTGATGCATTTTTTGAAAGTGTGAGCGGTTTTAGTACAACCGGAGCAACGGTTTGCCCTGATGTTGAAATTTTACCGTGTTCAATAAATATGTGGCGGGCATTAAGTCACTGGATTGGCGGTATGGGAATTGTAACTTTGACTGTTGCACTGCTGCCATTGCTGGGAGTTGGCGGTTTTCAGCTGATAAAGGCAGAAACGACCGGCCCTGAAAAAGGAAAAATCACAGCAAGAATCACGACAACGGCAAAGGTCTTGTGGGCAATTTACACGGGCCTGACCGTTTTAGAAGCAATTTTGCTCAAGATTTTTGGAATGACCTGGACCGATGCAATAATTCACGCGTTTTCTACACTGGGGACTGGCGGTTTTTCTTCAAAAAATGCGAGTGTTGGCGCTTATAATTCGCTTGCCATTGATATTGTGATTACAATTTTTATGTTTTTGGCCGGCATAAACTTTAGTCTGTATTTTTATTTATTCACGGGTAAATTTTCCGAAATAAAAAACAATTCGGAATTAAAAGCGTACATAGCCATCGTTGTTTCCGTGATTTTTCTTCTTACCATTGCTTTGATTCCTTTTTATTCAGGGAATTTTTTTACAAGTCTCAGATATTCGGCGTTTCAGGTCGTGTCCATAATCGCAACGGCAGGATTTCAAACCGCAAATTTTATTGCCTGGCCGTCTGTTGCTCAGTTTTTCATTTTTATTTTGTTTTTTATTGGCGGTTGTTCAGGTTCTACGGCCGGCGGTGTAAAAATTATCCGCTGGGTAATTGTTGGCAAGCAGATTAACAACGAAACGCGCAGAATGCTTCATCCGCACGGGGTTTTTAGTATCCGCTTGAATAATAAGGCCGGCCGAAAGGATGTAGTTTTTAGCGTTGCAGCATTTTTGATGATGTACATTCTTTTGATTTGCGTGACGACTTTAATCGGGTGTATTGGTCATCTTGATTTGTTCACAGCATTGACGGGCGCCGCTTCAATGGTCGGAAATGTTGGCCTGGCTTTTGGCGCCCTGAACGGTAATTTTGCATTTTTACCGTCGTTCATCAAATGGTGGTATTGTTTTGCAATGCTTGCGGGCCGTCTTGAACTTTACACGATGATTATCTTTTTTATGCCGGTTTTCTGGCACAAATAAATCATAATCACTGGATTTTGCAGGATTTTGGTGAAGACTATATTTTTTTCAAGGTACGCAAAACAGGCTCAGTTATTTCAAAAATCAAAGGAAACTGAGCCGGCCGTATCAAAGAAATTTCGCCGTCACACTGCAGCAAAATCGGCTGATCGTAATAAATCCGCACTTTTTTTGCATTTTTCACGAATGCAAAGTCCTTGCCAATAAACGAACCGTCCACAAATCTGTGATTTTCCTTCATAAGAGTCAAAAGCGAAACTTTTGGAGCGTAGCAGACATTGTGTTCATCCGGCAAAACTTTGTGCCCACCGCCATAAACACGATTTCCGGAAGCCCCGAATGCCAAAAGCGTCAAAGGGCAGGTCACGCCGTCAGTTAATTTGCTTTTTTCATCAAAAAATTGAATGGAAGCCGTGCCAGTTGGCAAGTCCTTATCATAAAAAATTCCTGCAAAAGGAATGCAAAGATGATAAAAATTTCCGGGCATTCGTTCTTTAAAAACGTTCGTCATATAAACGACATAGGCATCAAGTCCAATGCTTGCAATGTTAAAGGCGTACCACGGCGCTTTTGACGGTGAACTTTCGTATTTTTCCGGTTTTTTGCGACAATTTTTTAATTTCTGTTCGTCAGGTTCAGACTCCGGGTAAACTTTTACGGCCGGCGAATTTGTAAATTCAAGATTACTCTGCAAAAGGTCAAGATTTTCCTGGATTGAATGGCCGTCCGTACCGTCGTTGCCGGTGCCCAAAGGAAGGCGCAAAATTGTCAGATGATTTTTTATGATTTTTTTGTTTTCTTCATTCTGTTGGGCGATATTAAAAAGTTCACTTTGAACTTCAAGCGAGGTTCCGTCACCACCGGCCGCAACAATCAGATATTCTGCATTTTTTTTGAGATTTGTTTTAATTTCATTTACGACTGCGGCCGCAAGTTCCTTTGCATGATTCGTATAATTTGTCAGCAAAATTGAAGATGTGATTGAATTTACGCAAACTTTAACTTTTTCAGAAAAAATCTGAGCATCATTTAGTATTTTTTTATAGATTTTTGACTTTTTTTTGTGCTTAAAACAGCCGGCCGTCTGATTGATGATGTAATAAATAAAAAGATCTTTTTTATTCCACAATGGATTTCTGGAAATTAAGGCATCGTAGCAATTACGAATGTCGCTTGCAGTTAATGCTGAACTCATAATGATAACTATAATGTATAAATGCTTTTTTTTGTAATGGGCGACTCTAAAAAATCATTTTCAATATTTAAAACATATACAAAACAAAACTTTGCGAGTAAAATGCAGTCATAGTGTCTGAAGATTTTGAAGAAAAATTAGAAATAGATAAGCAACGGATTAAAAACAGCGTCCGCTATCAGCTACCTATAGAAATTACAACATATACAATGCCTCGTAATATGGAACTTTATATCCAGGAGGTTGTGCGGCTTTTTCTGGCTGAATGTCATCAGGAGCACATGGCAGAATCTCTTGTTTTTTGTACGGGCGAACTTCTGGTAAATGCAAAAAAAGCAAATACAAAACGTGTTTATTTCAAAGAAAAAGGCCTAAATATTGATAATCCTTCCGATTACGTCAAAGGCATGGAAACTTTCAAAGATGACACAATCAAAGACATAAAACACTATCTTGAGCTTCAAAAAAAAGCCGGCCTTTACGTAAAAATTGTGCTGCGTCTAAAAGGTGAACAGATTTTTCTGGAAATCAGGAATAATTCCAAGTTAACCGTTTTTGAAGAGCAAAGAATCAAAAATAAACTGAACAATGCACAGCAATATCGCACAATGGAAGACTTTTTTTCTAATGTCCTGGACCAGTCAGAAGGCGCCGGACTTGGCATTATTATTATTGTGCTGATGTTTCAGAAAATTGGACTTACAAAAGACAATTATCAGGTTTACATTGACGGCAACGAAACTGTAACGCGAATTGTTTTGCCGTGTAATGCAAAAATCTTTTCCGGTAGCGAAATTTTAACTTACGAATTTGTAAAAATGCAGGAAGCCGTCCCTCTGCGCGAATCAAAATATAAAGAAATCAAAAAAATTATTGCGGAGCCGCACCTTGACCGTCAGAAATTTCTGGAAGCGGCCTACACGGATCCTACAGTTCTGCTTTTGTTTTTAAAACAGACTTTGAATAAAAATCCGGACGAAATATGCCTTGAAAAACTGATTCCTCAGTTCTCCGACGAACAAATAAAGGCCCTGTTTGACGAAAATCTTATTGGCGACGAATCTTTGGTGAATGACGAGGAAAATACTCATAAAAAGTCAATTTATCTTGTAAAAGATGACGAGCAAAAAACAAAACTCTGGAATCACGCGCAAAATGCCGCTCAGTTTGCTTACAACATCATGAAAAATTTTCCGCAAATGCAAAAAATGGCAAATCCGCAGCAAATTTATTTCCTGACCCTTTTGAATTCTCTGGGGGAAATTCTCCTTGCCTGCAGTTCCAAGGCGCAGGTGGAATATTCAACGGAATTGTGCCAGCACTTTGAAGAAACCGAAAAAATGATTGATATTTTTTATTCCGGTAACGCGTGCCCTTCAATTACAATGCTTTACTTAAAAAAAATCGGGCTGAAAGATACCTTTGCCGGCGTCACCAGGTGCTGGAATAACCTTGATTATGCTTCCAAAAAGAACGAGGACAGCGCCTGCGTCATTTATCTTGCCGAAATGCTCCAGTTTTTTGACGAAAATGTCGTTGAATTTTATCAGCTGGACAAAAAAATCCTGGAAAAATTTAATATTTTTGACCATTCACAGTTTGTTGAACTTTTAAAAAATCTAAAGTCTGTTTTAAATTAGTTTACGGGGGCACCCCTTCGGGTCGGGCTTTCCGCAATTCCGGCTTTCGCCTTCAAAATCCTCGGCGCGCAAATTGCACGCCTGCGGGTTTCCGCTTCGTTTGTTGAAACAAACTTCGCGGTTGCTACAATCCCTTGCCCATAAAGTCCAAAAAACAATTTCCCGAAATTTCGTTTATTTTTTAGTCAGACTTTCTACCCATTTTTCCATCAGAATGCCAAAGGCAACTCCAACATTAAGCGAAGCTTTTAAACCTTTCATGGGAATGGAAACACGACCGTAAGTCGCACGGCACAAAGCTTCCGGACTAACGCCTAATTCTTCAGAACCAATAATACAAATGCCTTTTTGCGGAAATTCAAAGTCATTTATGTCAGTGCCGCCGGTTTCCAGGGCAAAAACTGGAAGGTCAGAAGGCAGTTCTTCAAGGCTGCATCTTTTGTATCCCAAAGTTTCTATGCAACCCATGCCACTTCTTATGGCGCGCGGTTGTTCTGGGTCAGTGCAAAATGGCGAAATATAAACTTTTTCTGCGCCAAGTCCTTCGGCAGTCCTAAAAATTGAACCTAAATTGAACGGTGACCGTATATCTTCCGCGTAAACGCAAACTCCCGGAAAAAAATCACGGGTTTTAACAAGTCCGTTTTCGTCCACAGGCGAAGAATGTGGTGCAATCACTAAATCCCATTCGGCAGGAAACGTTCCAATCAGTGTTAACAAATGATTTCTTGCAACATTACAAAGTCTTAACTCATCAAAAGGTTCTGCATTCAGCAGATTTTTGATTTCTTCTGCAGCGTCCGGCGGAAGTTTTGGGTCTTTTAAAAGAATTTCAGTAATTTTTTTTGTATATTCGGGGCGCGACATATTTGTAAAGGAATATTCCGTGCCTTTTTCTGCAATCCCCTGAATGTCGCGCTCAAGCGCTCCAAATGTCAAAGCCAGTTTTCTACGTTTCTGGCCACCTTCCAGTTGAAAAAGTTTTCCGGGTTCAATCATAAATTAGTAGGCTGCCTTAATAAAATCAAATAAATCGTCTGTAGACATACTTCGCGGAAGGTTGTGAATCAAATCAATCTGACTTATGTCTTCTACCGCGAGCGAAAGTTGTTCAATTGTAAGACGCAAATCTTTTAGACGGGTCGGGAGGTTTTCAATCGCGATTTTCTGGCGGACGTAGTCAATCATTGCATTTACCGCTTCTTCTTCCGTAGCATCCTGATTGCAACAGCGCAGAATATGAGAAAGTTTTGCGAGTTCCATTGATTTATATTTTGCGGTGTCTTCAAGAGCATACGGTAACAAAATAGAACTTATCAGCGATTTATTGATGTTGTACCGTGAATTAATGCTCATAGAAAGCAACGAGCACATTCCAAGACTTGAAGTTGACGTTGCCATAGAAATCATAGTGCCGGCTTCGGCGAGCAAAACTTCGGCTGGAGTTGTAATATCAAGACTAGGCGAACCGTCCAGCGCGTAAGACAGTAGTTCCAGGCCTTTTTCTACAAACATATCTCCAAAAAAATTCGCTTTTTGCGAAAGATATGCTTCAACGGCCAGGTTGATTAATTCAATGGAAAGTATGGTTTTTTGATTATCCGTCAGCGAAAGCATCAGATTTGGATCTACAAGCAGGAGTTTGCACACAGAATTCTGAACCTTTATAATTTTCAGCTGATTATTTCTTGAATCTGTGATTGGAATTTCTGAAGAAAAAACATAAAGCGTTCTGTAAGTTGTTGGAACGCAAATGCACGGTAACGCCTGAGTTGTTGGCAGGGCATTGTCTATAAAAGTGTAAAGATTGTGAACTTCGTTGTAAAATGCGGCAACTGCACGGCCAATATTGATTGCTTTTTCGCCACCGGCAGCAATAATTCCGTGAACATGACCTTCACGGGCAAGGGTTAGGGCACGGTCAATTGTTTTAGAAGCGGAACCTTCGTGAAGTTCTGCAAACACAAAACATTCAATTCTTCTGTCTGTCAGGGATTGAACTATCTTTTGCGAAAGTCCAGATTCATTCAGAATAGGATCAACAATGACCATAAATCTTGTTCCCCATTCCTGAACCTGCTGGCCAAGCCGACTGATTGTATAAGGACCTAAAATAATATTTGGACTGATTCTAAAAACAAAATCTGACATTTTTTACCCCGTTTTTTGCATTTTTTTGACTTTATTAAACAAAAAAAAAGACGGAATAACAATATTCCGTCTTACAAATTCTTAATTACTTACAGGTGATTAAAGCCCAATTGCTGATAAAAATTTATCTGCGGCAGAATTAAAAATTACATCGTTTAAGTAAGAAGGATCTTTGATTTTTTCTTTTACTTCTGCAACGCGGTCAGCTCTTACATCAGGAGTTTCTGCAGCAACTTTGTCCATGTAATAGATTTCAGCCATTTCTTTAGCTTCTTTTGAAATTGTTACAGAATCTGAAGTAGAAGAAACTTTAGCTGAATTGTCCGTTTTGCGAACATTCTGCAAATTATTAACCTGATTGATATTATTTACGCCACTAATCATCATAACATCCTGCCTCTCTTTTTTTATATTTACCCTACTAGTTAATTATCGGTATCTTCTTCTGAATTCTTAATGTTTTTTACACCAGAAATAAATACTGCGAATTCACCTTTTATAGACTGCCTTGAAGAATAATCGTCTGAAAGTTCTTTTGCCGTGCCACTCGTTATTTCTTCGTGCAGTTTTGTAAGTTCCCGGCCAACAACAATGCGCCGGTCACTTTGAATATCGGCAATGTCAGAAAGAAGTTTAGTAATTCTAAACGGACTTTCGTAAATTACCACCGCATTTCCCGTGTCCATTAATTCTTTTAGGCGACTTCGTCTTCTTCCTGGTTTAGGAGAAAGAAAGCCCTCAAAAATTAAAGTTTTTCCGCCAGAACCGGCAACACTCACTAAAGTTGCAAAGGCGGCCGGGCCTGGAATTGGGACAACATTAAAACCTGCTTCGCGGACACAATCAACAAGAACCGAACCTGGATCACTTACTCCGGGAGTTCCTGCATCGCTTGCATAAGCAATGTTATGACCTTCCTGTAACAGTTTAATAATGTCTTGGGCAACTTTTTTTTCGTTTTGGGCTCGGCAGGAAATTAATGGTTTTTTGATTTCAAAATGATTTAAAAGCTGAAGTGTATGACGAGTATCTTCTGCGGCAATGTAGTCTACAGATTTTAGAGTTTCAATTGCCCTGAAAGTTATGTCACCCAAATTTCCAATTGGAGTACCAACAACAAAAAGTTCTGCCACGGATTTATTATAAAGTAAGCCTCTAAAAATTGCAATTTTTAGAAAAATTTTGCGGTAAATAGGAAAATTGAAATTGACAACGGAAAACAATATCATAAGAAACCATGGAAGATTACAAGAAAGAATTTATTAACTTTATGCTGGAATGTCAGGTTTTGAAATTTGGTTCATTTACGTTAAAAAGTGGTCGTCAGTCACCATTTTTTATGAATGCGGGCGCTTATGTTACGGGAAGTCAGTTAAAAAGGCTTGGCGAATATTATGCAAAGGCAATTCATGATAATTTTGGCGAGGATTTTGACGTATTTTTTGGTCCGGCGTATAAGGGAATTCCGCTTGCAGTTGTAACTGCCGTGGCCTTTAGTGAACTTTACGGCAAAGAAATTAAATATTGTTCGGATAGAAAGGAAGAAAAGGATCACGGGGCAGATAAAGGTGCCCTACTTGGCTATAAAATTAAAGACGGTGACAGAGTTGTAATTATAGAAGATGTTACAACTTCCGGAAAATCTATTGAAGAAACTTATCCTAAAATTAAGGCGCAGGAAACTGTTGCCGGCGGAATAAAAATTGTTGGCGAAATTGTAAGTCTTGACCGCCGGGAACGCGCCCCAGACACTACAAAATCTGCGCTGGAAACAATTTCCGAAAAATACGGATTTCCGGCAAAGGCAATTGTTACAATGGACGACGTTATTGAAGCACTTTACACAAACGGCGACAAAAAAGTTATTACAGATGACATAAAAAAGGAAATTGATTCTTATTATGCCTTGTACGGTGCAAAATAATTTATGAAAAAAACAAAACTCGGCATTGAAATTCTATTTTTGATTCTGGCTTTAACCCTTGTTAACGGTTGTAAAAAGTCTGAAAAAACTGAAAATCTTGCCGTTGAACAGAAAATTCCGCAGAGAATTATTTGTCTTTCGCCGGCGAGTGCAGAAATTTGCTTTGCAGTTGGTGCCGGCGACAAAGTTGTTGCTTGCAGTGAATTTTGTGATTATCCGGAAGAAGTAAAAAATGTGCCGGTTGTTGGCGGTTTTGACGGAAAAACTTTAAGTCTGGAAAAAATTTTAAGTTTTAAACCTGATTTTGTTTATTTGACTTCTGGTATGCATGATTTTTTGATTTCTGTGCTGGAAGAAAACGGAATTAATTATTACGTTTCTGTGGCAGATTCCGTTGATTCTGTGATGAAAGAAATTTCTGACATTGGAAAAATAACCGGCAACGAAAATAAAGCGCAGAAAATAAACGCCGGAATTGAAAATATTATTGATTCGGTCAAAGGCGTTGCGGAAATGTGTTCCGCAGAGGGGGTAGCGGAAAAGCCCGCAGCGCAGCGAGGACTTTGGAGCGAGGGGGAGGCTTCCCCCACCTTGGAAAATAAAAAAATCTACTGGGAAGTTTGGAATGCGCCGTATATGAGCGCCGGTCGGAAGTCTTTTATTAACGACGTGATTGTTGTGAGTGGCGGAAAAAATATTTTTGACGATTTGGACGAGGCTTATCCGATTGTGAGCGAGGAAACTCTGATTGCGCGCGCTCCGGATATTATTCTGATTCCGGCAAGTTCGGGGCTGACGGAGGATTCTGTGAAGGTTAGAATTGGCTGGCAGAATATTCCGGCAGTGAAAAACGACAAAATTTTTATTGTGGACGATAATCTTTACACTCGGCCGGGGCCTAGAATTGGTCTTGTAATCAAAGAACTTTCCGAAATGATTGGCGGTTAGGCGCTAAGGCACGGTCAGGCGGGCACGTTTTTTGTGCGGAAATGATTTTTATGAAGAAAAAAAATGAAAATATTAAAAAAATTGTCTTTGTTCTGATTTCCGTTTTGTGTCTGGTGGGCGCGTTTTTGTTTTCGCTATGCGCGGGCGCCGAAAAAATAAACGTTTTTAAAGTTCTTTTTGCAAAATTGGCGGAAGATAGTGATTTTTCGCGGGTGATTTTGTTGAAATTGAGATTGCCGCGCAGTCTTTTAGTTTTGTTGAGCGGTGCACTTTTGGGCGGCGCCGGCGCGATTTTTCAGTTATTTTTTAGAAATCCTCTGGCGGAACCGGGAATTATGGGAATTTCGTCCGGGGCAACCCTTGGCGCGGTAACGGCACAGGCGCTTGGACTTGGTGGCGGAATCGCGGGTGCGGGAATGATTTTTATTTCTCCTTTGAATTTTTTTGCGTTTGGCGGCGCCGTGATTTCCGGAATTATTGTAGTTCTTCTGGCAACAGGAAATACACGGGAAAGTTCAAATATCACTCTTTTGCTTTGCGGAACGGCACTTGGGACGTTATATTCGGCAATATCTTCTATAATTTTGCTGACTAGCAGCACGGAAATGCGCAGTTTTTATGCCTGGACGATGGGCAGTTTTAACGGGCACGGCTGGAAGGAATTGTGTTTTATTATTTTTCCGGCGGTAATTTCCATTTTTCTGATGTTTTTGATTTCCGGGCCGCTTGATTTGCTTTCTGGTGGCGAAAAAAGCGCGGAAAGTCTTGGCGTTGACGTGAATCGTCTTAGGATTTTGGTTCTTGTTACCGGTGCGCTTGCGGTTTCCTGTTCAGTGTGCGCCGGCGGAACAATCAGTTTTGTAGGATTGATTGCGCCGCACATTGTAAGAAAAATTTTCAGTCCAAAAGCAAAACGGCTCATTCCGCTTTCTATGATTTTTGGGGCCATTTTTTTATTACTTTCCGACACTTTTGCAAGGCTCGTTATTCAACCGGGCGAACTTCCGGCGGGAATTATAACTTCCATTTTTGGTGTTCCGTTTTTTATCAGCCTGATTTGGAACAAAAACCGCTAATCAACAAAGGGCGCGCGTTTTATGATTTATGATTTGTGATAAACATCGTACTTGACACTCATAAAACTAAAAGATATTTTTAAAACAACGGCAAAGAGGTCGTAAATAGATTTACTGAATTTTGTGATTTAGTGGGTTTGTTTACGGCCTCTTTTTTTTGAGTAAAAAATACCCCTGGAGGTTTTCTCCTCGTTTTTACTCCTAAATTTTTTATTACAGGAGGTGTGATAAAAATTACATCCGTGTAATTTTTATCACAGCAGTTTTTCCAAAACTGCGATTCAGCACCTCCTGTGCTGCCGCTAACGCGGAGTTTTTAAAGGAGATTTGCTTATGTGTGGATTTGTAGGTGCATTTGATTTGAGTTCGGGCGGACAGCCGATTGGCGAGGGCCTTAAGGAAGAATTACGCAACCAGGTTTTGGAAATGTCTAAAAAAATCAGACACCGCGGGCCGGATTGGAGTGGCGTTTACACCGGCGACAATGCAATTTTGAGCCACGAACGACTTTCCATCGTCGACCCACTTTCCGGCAAGCAGCCTCTGGTCAGCGATGACGGCAAAATCATTCTTGCGGCAAACGGCGAAATTTACAATCACAAGCAAATCCGCAAGGCTTTTGAAGGCAAATACAATTTTCAGACCGGCTCGGACTGCGAAGCCATCATTCCGCTTTATAAAAAATACCGCGATCAGGGTGGTGATTTTGCCAAAATGATAGAAGAACTTTCCGGCATTTTCGCTTTTGCCCTTTACGACAGCGAAAACGACACTTATCTTATTGCCCGCGACGAAATCGGCGTTATTCCGCTTTATCAGGGTTGGGACAAGCAGGGCCGCTACTATGTTGCCAGCGAATTAAAAGCCCTGGAAGGTGACTGCCAGACTATCGAAGAGTTTCCAAACGGTTCCTATTTGTATTCTGGAGAAAATTTAGGAGGGGAAAGCCTTCCCCTGTCTCCAGCCGCTGACGCGTCTTCCGCCACCCCTTCTCCTAGGGGTTCCACCCCTAAAACCCCAACTCCACACCGTTGGTACCATCGTCCTTGGGAATCTTTTGATGCAGTTAAAAACTCTCCAAAAGCCACCGACGAAAACGGCGAGGTCATCAATCCTGGTGTTATCGAAAAAGTAAAAAACGGCCTAGAAAATGCGGTAAAAGCCCAGCTCATGTCCGATGTTCCTTACGGAGTTTTGCTTTCCGGCGGTCTGGATTCCTCGATTATTGCAGCAATCACTCAAAAATATTCCAAAAAACGTGTCGAAAGTGATTCAAAAGAAGCTGCCTGGTGGCCACAACTCCACTCATTTGCAATCGGCCTGGAAGGTTCGCCAGATTTAATTGCGGCCCAAAAAGCTGCCGACTACATTGGCACAGTTCATCACGAAGTTCATTTTACAATCCAGGAAGCCCTGGATGCCCTGCCGGACGTAATCTATCACATAGAAACTTACGACATCACAACGGTTAGGGCTTCTACACCAATGTATCTTTTGGCCCGCGTCATCAAATCTATGGGAATTAAGATGGTTTTGAGTGGCGAAGGTTCGGACGAACTTTTTGGTGGTTATTTGTATTTTCACAAAGCCCCGAATGCCCAGGAATTTCACGAAGAACTTGTTCGCAAAATGAGTAAACTCCATCTTTATGACTGTCTGCGTGCAAATAAATCGTTGATGGCCTGGGGAGTGGAAGGCCGCGTGCCATTCCTGGACAAAGATTTTATCGACATTGCGATGAACCTGAACCCGACCGACAAAATGAATATCAAACTGCCGGACGGAAAACAGCGAATTGAAAAGTGGATTTTGCGAAAAGCCTTTGAAGATATGCTTCCGGCAGATATTTGCTGGCGTCAAAAAGAACAGTTTAGCGACGGAGTTGGCTACAACTGGATTGACACCCTCAAAAAAATGACCGAAGAAAAAGTCAGCGACGCCGAATTTGCCCGCCGCGAAAACCGCTTCCCGGTAAATCCTCCAAAAACCAAAGAGGAATATTACTATCGCGAAATTTACAGCCGTCTCTTCCCAAGCGACAGTGCCGCAAAAGTTGTTCCTCACGAAGCCGGCGTAGCCTGTTCCACTGCAAAAGCCCTGGAGTGGGATGCTGCCTGGAAAAATATGGACGAACCGAGTGGCCGAGCCATCGCCGGTGTTCACGACAAGGCGTATTAGGAAAAAAATATTTTTATTTGGCATGGCATTCCCCTCGCTTCGCTCGGGTCGGCAGTTCCGGGGTTTGCTAACGCGCAGTCTCCTCACAGGCAGCACATTCTGTGCTGACCTGTTGCGGTGACCGCCTTTGGCGCTTCTCCATTGCCTAATGCGGGGAAAATCCTAAATATTTTTCATAATTGCAGGAATTAAAACAGAAGCCTCACTCATAAGTTCAAAGCCAAAGCAAGTTTTTCCCAAATCCTTAAGACTTGCACCTATATGATAAAGTTCCTGATTGTCGATGATTAAAAATCTATCGTGCATTTTCGTTGTGTAATTTACCGTCAACGTTGGATACTGTGCATTAAATTTCTGAATGTCAATTTGTGTAAGCGGATTTTTCATTTTCGGATTTTGCAAAGTGTAGATCGTAATTTTTACACCAGAATTCTTTTTTGAAAGTCTGTCCAGAACAGTGATGTCTACATAACCATCAATTAAAATTATTTCATTCTTAGCCTTTTGAATAAGTTTCTGAAAAAAAAGAGTAAGCATCAAAAATCTGTCCCTGAAAGAAAATTCCTTGTACCTGTTCAACTCCGTATTTATCCATTTTTGTAAAAAGTTCTTCGATTTTTTTATCAGATTCAAGCTGATGACGTTTTATCTGGTCTAATTCTGTAAAAATTTGTGCATTATTTTGTAAAAAATGCCGCATAGCCACAAAAGCCTTCATTATCAGAATGCTTGCTTTTATCGCCTGTTCGCTTTTCAAAACTGCGGACAACATTGCAACGCCCTGTTCTGTAAAAGCGTAAGGAAGATATTGTCTGCCACCACGTTTTTCTATTTTTGAGTTTTTTGAGGTCACAAATTGTGACCTCAAAACTTCAAATTCAGAATCATTCAGCTGAAACATAAATTCTTCCGGAAATCTTTCAATATTTCTTTTTACGGCCTGATTCAAAACTTTTGTTTCAACTCCGTAAAGTTCTGCCAAATCCCGGTCAACCATTACCTGTTGATTTCTGATTGTAAGGATTTTACTTTCAATATTTTGCAACTCTTTTGTGTCTGACATTTTTTACTCCCAAATTTTATATAGAACTTTCTTATGGGAGCCTCTAAAAATTGCAATTTTTAGAGGCAACTTTGCCCCTAATTGTGAAAGAAAATAATTTTACTTATCTTCCGACTTTAAGCTGTTTTGCAATTCTATTATCTTTTCAAGTGGAATTCCGGTTGCTTTTGAAACCTGTTCCGCAGATAAATTCATCTTAAGAAAATTTTTAGCCGTTTCTATAACTTTTTCCTCGACCATATCCTCGACCATATCTTTGGCCATGTCCTTGGCCATATCTTTGGCCATATCTTTGGCCATATCTTTGGCCATGTCCTTGGCCATATCTTTGACCATGTCTTCAGCTAGATATTTGGCCTGAATTTTCAGTTCCTGTTCCCAAGTCAAGTATTCGCGCCTCCGTATAGAGTCCATTTTTAAGAGTCCAACTTTGCGGGATATTTCGTTTGTAAATTCTGTACGAGTTTTCTGTTCTTGTCCGCATAAGTATTCAAAAAAAGAACTCAGTTTTTGTGACTTCATTTTAGCATACTGTTTTGCATTGAAAAAGACATTTACAGTCCCGTCATTCATCAGAATTGAAGAATCTTCGTCTGCACGGTAGCGAAACGTGTAAACCGGAAATTTTTTGCCGATTGCATCACCAAGGCAAAGAAAAATAACATAACTTTCCTTTAATGAATCGTAATCTTTGCCAGTTTGAAGATTGTCCACGGCCATTAATCCCTGATAATACCGAGCTCGTTTTGCAAGGTTAGAAAAATGGCAAGTCTGAATTTCAATATCAAAGCAGCGACCACTTCCATCTTTTACGTAAACGTCAAATCGTGCTGCGTGAGACACTGAATCAACTTTAATTTGTTTTTCAGAGTTAGGTTCTTCAATTTTTTCAATCTGAATATCAAGCAGAAGTTCCAGAAGTTGTTTTGTGATGTCAGGATTGTCTTCTAAAACTTTGCAGAAAATAAAGTTATCAGCGAAGGTTAAGTTTTCCCAACTTTTTACAGGATAAAAGTTTTGATCTTTGTTTGTTTCATTATACATTTTTTACTCCATCTGTTTTTTTATAGAAAATTCCTACACAAGATTATTTGATTCATTTGTCACGTTTTTACAAAATTCTGGGAAAAATTTGAAAAAAAATGTTTTGCCGCGCAAAAAAAATGCCGTTTTTTGCCAAATGTGCACCGTGCCGCGCCCTGAACTTTTCCGAAACAATATAAATTTTGCTAAAACCTTAAAAATAAAGTAAGATTATCAAAAAAGTGTGCCGATAAGATAACTTGTAAAAAGCGAAAAACTTTTTATAATTATTTGGAAGTGAATTTAATAAAGTAAATTGAATCCTAATGAATGAGTCGAATAAAAAGTTGTACATATATAACAAGGCTATTATCAAGGGTGATGGTAGACCGAAAGAGATAAAACAGGGATGAGATTTATGAAAAGATTTCACAATTTTATTTTTACTGGCTGCGTATTTTTATTAATTGCAGTATCTATTTTTATTTCATCATGTCAGGTTGGACTTGGTGGAACCGTTGACTATAAAGCACCAACGGTTACTATAACGAGCCATACATCTGGTAACTCAGTTTTGAAGGGTACCACGGAATTTTCCGGAACTTGGGAAGATGATACCGGCGTAACAGAGATAGACTTTACGTTGTCTAAGTATTTAAAGGATAGTCAAACGTATGAAGAGTTCGATACTTTTAAAATTTCTATCCCGTCTGCCGAAACTGAAAAAAAATCAGGTTCATGGTCGTATGAATTTGATACTACAAAATATCCGGAAACAGACTATCAGTTAGCTATTGTTGCAACGGATACATCAAAAACACAAAGTCAGCAACAGATTTTAGCGTTTTCAATTGATAACTCAGCCCCTTTAATTACTCTTGATAAACCAAATAGTTTGAATTTTAATGACCCGGCATTATTCGGTCGTGAAGTAAAAGTTAGCGGATACATTGAAGACGCACACTCTATTAAAAGTCTTGATGTAAAAGTTTTCAAAGCAAATGCTGATGGTTCAAAAGGCGAAGAAATCACTCTTCCAAAATCAAGTTTTAGTGCTTCTTCTGGTGCTTTGACAAAATATATTGCACGTTATTACAGTGATGATGCACGTGCAGACCTTTCTGATGAAGAATCTCTGATTTATGAAAACTATGTTGCAATTTACGGCGACAAAAACAGTTCAAACTGGAATAAAAATCAGAATTATATTTTTGAAATTAGTGCAACTGACAAAGTTGGCAATGTTACTGATAAACTCTATTTAAGCGATAATTTAAAATCTTTAATAAGAGTAGCTATTGATAAAGATATTGAGCTTAGTACTACTGAAATGCGAAACATTCTGGAAGATAACTACACAGCTAAGGATCTTACAGAAAGTCAGGTTGCAGTTGTAAAAGAAATTCTTAAAGGTACATACGATCAGAGTTCCCTGTCTGAAACATATACTTACCTTGTAAACAATGAAGATTCTTTGTACGGAACAATTAACTCAAGAGCAAATCCTACTTACACAGCAAACGGTTGTATTTTAGGTGAATCAACATGGGGCCAGGTAAGTTCTGGCGGTACGTTGACATTTACTGTTAATTCTGGTTCCGATGGTGCAAGTTTTAAACCAAATGTAATTAATTTGGCACTTTATCCTTGTGATGAAGACGGAAATATCATAGAAAAAGTTGACGGTACTACAGTCTATACAAAGATTGAAGTTCCTCAGGATTACATTAAAAATTCTAATAATAAGTCTATTAAAGATCTTGAAACTACTGTAACTACAGGTACATATTCTTTCACTTTGACAGATATGTTTGACAGCGAAGGCGAATCCCTCTTTAAAGCTGGCGAATATTACAAGATTGAAGTAACAGGTTATGACCTTAAGAATAACGATATAATTGCATCTTTTGATTCTGATGACAATGAATATGAATTCGGATTCAAAGTTATTGCAAGTAATGCTATACCAGAAGTAACATTCGCAAATGACAAAGAATTTGTAAAGGCTGACGGCATTGCAAATACTATACCAGTAACAATTTCTGTATCTAAGGCTAAGAAAGTTGTTGTAAGTGCATACGTTCAGACAAAAGAAGGCAAGTATACATTCGGAGACGCAATTGTAACAGAAGGAACTAAGGTTATTGACAGCAAAGAATATGCTTTGACTGACGGTGTTGTAACTGTAAATGTTCCGTTGAACTTTGATGTTACTAAACTTGAACGCGGAAAGAACTGGACTGTTGGAATTTATATTGTTGCAACAAACGTTGATGCTTCTAAGACTGAAACATTCTACGTTTATGCTGATGATGCTGCTCCGGAAGTTGCATTCAAGGGCAAGTTGCTCACAGCTCAGAAGAATAATTATGAAATTGGACTTATAACAGAAGCTGATTCATTGTACGAAAAAGATGAAAAAGGCAACTGTACATATACATATACCGGAACTTGGAGCGATATTGGCGGTTCTGGAACTGATATTCTCTACTACTCAACAGATAACGGAAAGACTTGGTCTGAATTTGATTCAGATGAAGCTCCACAGGCAACTTCAAAACTTGGCTGGACAAAAGCTCTTCCTGTAACAGAAGGTGGACCTTACACATTAAGCTTCAAGGCTAAAGATAGTGTTGGTAACGAAAGTGATGTAATCACATTCACAGGTGAATATTTTGACTTTGCCGCTCCAACAATCACTATTGAAGGCGACAAGAAAGCATATCGTAATGACGCTACCGCTCCGGTATTTACAATCACGGCAGAAGATACAAATGCACTTTCTGCTCTTGATGTTGTAGTTAAGAAGAACGGTACGGCTGTTGATTCAGGTAACGGATATACTCTTACAAAGAATACTGATGATACAAAGAAATTCACTGCTAAAGTAATAACAACAGAAGAAGCTGAATGGACAATTGAAGCAACTGCAAAAGATTGCCAGAACAGAACTGCAAGTATTGATACTCTCAGTTTTGTATACGACAAGACAGCACCAAAATGGTACGAAGATTCTACTAACTATGTAACGGTAGACGGCAAAAAGTGGAACTCTGGTGTAGAAAACTGGTACAACGCAACTGCAATGACATTCAAAGGATTCTTAGAAGAATCTGTCAGCGGAATTGCAAAGGTTAATTATGTAATTCAGCCGGCTGGCACAACGGATGAGGCATCTCAGATTAGCGGTTCTGTTGTAACAACTGCAGTAAAAGATAAAGCAGCATTAAGTTACTACGAAGCAACTTTGAGCGGACTTGTATCTGGAACAGAAGCAAATACTGTAACATTCACACCGGTAGATAAAGCTGATAACGAAGGTACTTCAAAGACATTCAGCATTTACGTTGATAACAAGACTCCAAAAATTGAATCTGATGTAAGTGGCACTAAGTACACAGACGGAAAAGCTGCAGTAACATTGACAGGTACTGTGGAAGATGATGATTCAGGATTTGCAGCAGGTTCTGTAGTTATTACGGCAGGTTCAACAAAGGTAACAGCAACTCTTGATACAACAAGCGAAGGTTATTCAAAGAATAAGGCAAAATGGACGGCAGAAATTCCAGCAGATGCACTTGCAGATAACAAGGCAACTGATATTTATGCTACTGTAACTGATAGAGCCGGAATGGAAATAACAAATAAACTTTGTATTTACTATGTTGATACAACAGCGCCGGTTGTTAATTTCAAAGGAAAACTTGATTCAGCACTTAAGAATAGCAATGTAGTTGGTTTGATTACAGAAGAAGACGCACCTGACGGAACATTCACAGTAAGTGGTAGCTGGAGCGACGTTAACGGTTCTGGAACAAGCAAACTCTACTATAAGTTTGATACAGACGCTGACTGGAATGAGTTTGGCACGTCAGATGCACCAACATCAGACAGCTTGATGAACTGGTCTAAGGCACTGACAGTAGAACAGGGCACAGCAGAAAGGACTTTGAGTTTCTATGCAGTTGATAAAGTTGGCAATACAAGTGATGTTGTAACATTCACAGGTATTAAGTTTGATTTTGCATTGCCAGAAGTAAAAATCACAAGCGGAACTGTAGCAGACTACTACAAAGAAGGCGATACTCCTGAATTTACTGTAGAAGCAGCAGATACAAACAAGATTTCTGCACTTAATCTGACAGTAACAAAAGACGGAGCAGCCGTTGCAGCTGATGATTATGCAACTGCAGGAATCACAGTAACAGAAACTACTACAGACAATAAGATCACAAAGGTAATTACACTGACAGAAGACGGAAGCTGGAACATCAGTGCACAGGCAGTAGATGCTACAGGACGTAAGTCTTCAACAGAAACAATCAGTACAATATTTGATACTAAAAAGCCGGTTTGGAAGGAAGATAAAGACTTTGTTCCAAAAGTAGGCGGAAATCCTTATACAACAGCAACCTGGTATAATTCAACAAGCTTGCAGTTCAGTGGCTACTACACAGAAGAAGGCAGTGGCATTAGTTACATTGAATATGAACTTTATGAAGCTGGTTCAGATGTAGCAAAAACTTCTAGTAAATTCACAACAAGCGACAAAGGTTCTTATGAATCATTTGAAGCAACATTGAGCGGATTCATAGCATCTAATTCTGCAAACAAAGTTGTATTTACACCGGTAGATAAAGCTGGCAACCGTGGCGATTCAAAGGAATTTGAAATTCACGTTGACTGCAGTTCACCAACAATTTACATTGATTCTTCAATTGACAGAAATAAATATGCTCAGAAAAATGAACCAATCACTCTTACAGGAACAATAAAAGATGATGCTTCTGGATTTAATTCTGGTAGCGTAAAAGTAAAAGTTGGAAATATTACAGAATCAGCTGTTAACGTTATTGTAGATACAAGTTCAGAAGGATATTCTTCTACGAATGCAAAATGGACGGCAACAATTCCAACATCAGTTCTTTCAAGCCTTACAGAAAATGAACAGACAGTTGTTACTGTCGATGTAAACGATGCTGCGGGAAATACATCATCAACAACGGCATGTACAATCATCATTGATACAAAGAAACCAGAAATCAGCTTTAAGAACAGACTTGGAAAAGCAGTAACAGACGGAACATACAAAGTTGGTTTGATTACAAAGTCTGATTCACTGAATTATGATAGTAAAAATAAGAAGTTTACATACGAAATCAGCGGTGACTGGACAGATAACAAAGGTTCTGGAACTAAACTTCTTGAATACTGCATTAACGGTGGTGACTGGAAGTCATTTGATGACTCTGAAGCTCCGGTTTCTTCAGGAAAAACAAACTGGTCAAAGACTCTTGAGGTACAGGAATCTAAGAAAGACGAAGCAATGACCCTTGCATTCCGTGCAACTGATGGAGTTGGCCTTGTTTCAGACACAGTAACATTCACAGACATCAGATTTGACTACGAAAGCCCTGCACTTTCTGTTGATAAATCAGAAATTTACAATTACTACACGGCAGATACAGGTGCTCCGGAATTCACAATCACAGCTGAAGATACAAACGCTATTGAATCATTTGAAATAACAGTAACAAAAGACGGCGTTGAAGTTTCATCTGGTGACGGATATACACTTGTAAAAGACACAACAAGTACAACAAAACAGACAGCAAAAATCACAGTTTCAGAAGAAGCTAAGTGGTCTGTAAAAACAAACGTTGCAGACTGTCAGGGCCAGAAATCTGATCTTGATACAATTGCATTCGTATACGATAAGACAGCACCGGCATGGACAACTGAAGACACTGAATACTACACGACTGTAGGCGGAGAAAAGTACGATTCTACAAATCCTTGGTACAAAGAAAGTGCAATGAACTTCAAGGGCTATGTAGACGAAGCTGGAAGTGGCATTGAAAAGATTGAATGGACACTTGAATCAGCATCAGGTTCATCAGACAGTGGCGAAATTGTAGCAACAAAGGTAGATGGTACAGATAAATACTCATATACACAGGCAATAAGCGGATTTGTTTCTGGAACAGGCGAAAATAAAGTAACACTCATACCGTATGATAAGGCCGGAAACAAAGGTGATGCAAAGGAATTCAGCATTTATGTTGATAACGAAGCACCAGAAGTAACCGTATCAGGCGACACAAGTAAATATACAGACGCAAAATCAGCTTATGTACTGAGCGGAACTGTAACAGACGAGGCATCAGGATTTGCTGACGACGCCGTAACAGTAAAAGTCGGAGATACAGCCGTAGACGTAACTCTTAATAAAGCAACAGGTCTTTCTGCAACCTGGACAGCATCAGTATCAGCAGATGTATTGAGCAAACTCACAGAAGGAACAAAAGCAACTGTAACAGTAACCGTAACAGATAAAGCCAGAAACAAGACAACTGACACGACCAGTGCAATCATAAAAGATATAACTGCGCCGGTAATCAATTTCAAGAACAAACTTGGAACAGCCGTATCTGACGGAACATACAACGTAGGACTGATTACAGAATCTGATTCAATGTTCAAATTGAACGACGGAAAGTACACATACGAAGTAAGCGGAGATTGGACAGATAACGGCGGTTCTGGAACTAATAAATTTGAATACAAAGTAAATGACGGAGACTGGACATCAGTAGATTCATCACAGGCACCAACATCAGCAAACAAGACAAACTGGAGTACAACAATTGAAGTATCAGAAACAAAAGCTGCTACACCAATGACATTGAGCTTTAGGGCAACAGATGAAGTTGGACTTTCTGAAACAGTTGAATTCACAGGCATTTACTTTGATTATGCAAAACCGACAGTAACAATCACTCCTGCAACAACTGGATATGTAACAGAAGAAACAACATATACAATCACAGCAGAAGATACAAATGAACTTAAGAATTTTAATGTAGTACTGACAAAGAACGGAGCAACTGCAACTTCTGGATATACACTCACAGATGATTCTAGTTCAACTGCCAACAAAAAGATTAAGACACTTGTAATAACTGAAGAAGGCAAGTGGAATATTCAGGCAGATGCAACAGACGGACAGAACAGAAGTGCAGACAAAGTAATCCGAACTCTTACATACGATAAGACAGCACCAGCATGGACAGGCACACCAACAGTAGGCGACAAGGCTTGGGATTCAACAACAAAGAACTGGTACAGCTCATCAGCACTGACATTCAAAGACTCTTTGACAGAAGAAGTCAGCGGAATGGACAGAATTGATTACGTAATAACAGACGCTAATGGTAACTCAAAAGAAGGAACTGTAGTTCCATCAGAAGGTACAAACGGCGCTTATACATACGAAACAACATTGAGTGGCTTTGCTTCGGGATCAAGTGCAAACACAGTAATATTCACACCGTACGATAACGCAGGAAACCCAGGTACAAAAAGAGAATTCAGCATTTATGTTGATAAAAATGCACCAACATTCAGCTTTACAAAAGATAGTCCACAGTACATTAAGGGAAGCACTGCTGTTACATTGACCGGAAGTGTAGAAGATGATGCATCAGGACTTGCAAGTGACGCCGTAAAAGTAAAGATTAGCGGAACAACTACAGAAAAAACTGCAACTCTTGCTTATGATGATTCATCAGATAACAAGAAAGCAACTTGGACAGTAACATTTGCCTCTACAGAATTGAATACAAGTTCTGCAAATAATTTTGTAATAACAGTAACAGATGTTTCAGGCAACGCTAACCCTGACCAGAAACTCTGTACATATTACGTTGATTCAACTGCACCGGTAATCACATTCAAGGGTGATTTGCTCAAGGCACAGTCAAGCAGCAACAAAGTTGGATTGATTACAGAAGATAATGCATCACTTTCAACATCAGCTAAAACATTCACAGTAAGCGGAACTTGGACCGACGGTAACGGTAACGTTTCTGGAACAGGCAAGCTTTACTACAAATATGGCGATGCTGCCTGGGCAGAAATTACAGAAGCAGAAAACTCTACAAACTGGAGCAAGGCAATTGCGATAGATGAAGGCACAACAGCAAAATCATTGAGCTTCTATGCAGTGGATGCAATCGGAAACGGAAGTGAATCTGATGCCGTAACATTTACAGATTTGACATTTGACTTTGCAGCACCAACCGTAAGCGTTGCAGAAACTGTAAAAGAATATTACAAGAATGGCGAAACACCATCGTTCACAATTACAGCAACTGATACAAACAAGATTTCTGCACTTAATCTGACAGTAACAAAAGACGGAGCAGCCGTTGCAGCTGATGATTATGCAACTGCAGGAATCACAGTAGCAACTACAACTTCAGACACTGAAATCAAAAAGGTAGTTACACTGACAAAAGACGGAATCTGGAACATCAGTGCACAGGCAAAAGATGCCGTAAACCGTGATTCAACAGCGGTAGCTATCAATACTACAGTTGATACTGTTTCACCAGCATGGACAGATGAAGGTACAACATACTACACAACCGTCGGCGGAAAGAAGTGGGATTCAAGCAACTGGTACAAAGAAAGTGCAATGAACTTCTCTGGCTACGTAGACGAAGCTGGAAGTGGCATTTCAAAGATTGAATGGACACTTGAATCAGCATCAGGTTCATCAGACAGTGGCGAAATTGTAGCAACAAAGGTAGATGGTACAGATAAATACTCATATACACAGGCAATAAGCGGATTTGTTTCTGGAACAAACACAGTAACACTTACACCGGTAGATAAAGCGGGCAACAAAGGTACATCAAAGGAATTCACAATTAAGGTTGATAATACTTCACCGGTAATTGGAACTGCAAATGTAAGTGGAACAATGTACACAAAAGCTGATAGTAATATTTCAATCAGCGGAACTATTACAGATACTAACGGTTCAGGATTTACTGCCGGTGAAGGCAACGTTGTAGTTAATCTTAAAGTTGGTGACACTGTAAAAACTACAGTGAACGCAAGCGTTGACACAACTTCATCAGGACTTTCTTCTACAAGTGCAAAGTGGACTGCAACAATTCCAGCAAACGGTCTTTCAGAAACTGCCGCAACAGAAATTACTCTTAGCGTAAAAGATAATGCCGGAAATACTGCTGATCAGAAACTCTGTACATATTACGTTGATAAAACGGCCCCAGTACTCAACTTCAAGGGTGATTTGCTCACGGCACAGTCAAGTAGCAATGTTGTTGGATTGATTACAGAAGACAACGCAGCACTTTCAACTTCAGCTAATACTTACACAGTAAGCGGAACTTGGAGTGACGAAGGTGGTTCTGGAACAGCTACACTTTACTACTCAACAGACAGCGGAAGCACTTGGAATCAATTAGACTTGTCAGACGCTCCTCAGTCAGATAGTTTGACAAACTGGAGCAAGGCAATTCCTATTGCACAGACAGGAAGCGACTCATACAGTTTGAAATTCAAGGCTGTGGATAAAGCTGGTAACGAATTTATTTCAGATGAATTCACAGGCATTTACTTTGATTATGCAAAACCAACTGTAAAGATTGAGCCAAATACAACTGGATATGTAACAAGTGAAACAACATATACAATCACAGCAGAAGATACTAATAAAGTTTCTAAAGTTGATATTGTTGTAAAGAAAAATGGAACTAAAGTAGACAGCGGAAACGGTTATACACTTTCTGCAGTAACAACTGATACTACAAAACTTGTTAAAGAAGTTAAAGTAACTGGCGAAGCTAAGTGGGAAATTGAAGCAACAGCAACAGACGTACAGAACAGAAGTTCTGATACTGCTACAGTTTCATTCACATACGATAAGACAAAACCAGAGTTCTATAGTGATGATACTCTTTACCCAACTGTAGAAAACAAGAAGTGGAATAGTTCAAGCACAGCAAATAACTGGTACAACGCATCAGCATTAACATTCACTGGCTACGTAAAAGAAGAAGTCAGCGGAGTTGCAAAAGTAACTTATGAAATGACGCCGGCAGGTTCAACTGACAAGGTAACAGGTTATGTAGTGCCAACTGCAGTTGAAGGACAGGCAGGTCTTTCACGTTATGAAGTAATTGTTAGCGGATTTGCTTCTGGAACAGCTGCAAATACTATAACATTCACGGCGGTAGATAATGCCGGACTTTCACAGAGTTCTGAAACTTACAAAATTTACGTTGACCGCAAGGCACCTTCTTCTCTTGAATGTGATGTAACAGAGAAATCTTCTTACGTACAGGCTTCAACAAGTGTTACTTTGACCGGTACAGCAAAAGATGAAGCTTCAGGAATTGCAAGCGTAGTACTTACTCTTGGTAATGAAACGATTACCGCAAGTTTGGCGGACGGTTCTTCTACAGATGAAAAGAAGTGGTCTGCAACAATAGCTAGCGATAAACTTTCAACAGAAAATGCAAACGTCATTTATGCAACGGCAACAGATAATGCCGGCAACGAACTTGCTGATCAGAAACTCTGTACATATTACGTTGATACAAAAGCACCAGTACTCAACTTCAAGGGTGATTTGCTCACGGCACAGTCAAGTAGCAATGTTGTTGGATTGATTACAGAAAGCAACGCAGCCGTTTCTTACGATAAGACAAGCAGCAAGTACACTTACACATTAAACGGAAGCTGGAGCGACATTGGTGGTTCTAAGACAAAGACTCTTTACTATAAGTTTGCAGATTCTACTAGCCTTGACTCTACAGATTGGACAGATCTTACTACAACAGAAGCACCTCAGTCAGATACTTTGTCAAACTGGAGTACAACAATTGACGTTACAGAAAGCACAGTAGCAAAATCATTGAGCTTCTATGCAGAAGATGTAGCTGGAAATAAAACTTCTGAAGTAACATTCACAGATTTGACATTTGACTTCTCAGTGCCAACAATCAGCATTACTGATACTGTAGCTGATTACTATAACATAACTCCTTCATTCAACATTAAAGCAGTTGATGGCAACGAGTTTAATGTTGACGATGCACTTACAGTAACTGCAACAAAAGACGGTGCTACAGTAACAAGTGGTTACACTTTAACAAAACTTATCTCTACTGATAAAAAGACTGTAACCGGAACATTGACTCTTTCAGATGAAGGCAAGTGGTCTATAACTGTAAGCGCAAAAGATGCAGCCGGCAGAACTTCAACTCAGACGGTAAATATCAACACTACAGTTGATACAACTGCACCGGCATGGCTTGAAGATTCTACTTATACACCAACAGTTGGCGGTAAAGACTGGAATTCAGCTACAGAAGCTACCGACAATCACAGTTGGTTTAAGTCAAGTTCATTGAAGTTTGAAGGCTACTTTACAGAATCTGGTAGTGGAATTAAAGAAATCAAGTGGTCTTTGAAACCTGCAGGTAGTTCTACAGCAACAGAAGGAACTATAACTGCCAGCGATAAGGGCGCATACGAAACATTTGCAACAACAATTGATGGATTCACAGCCGGAACAAATACTATAACGTTTACGCCGGTTGACTATGCCGGAAACGAACCTGCTACAGGTAAGCAATTCACAATTTACATTGATGATGTTGCTCCGGATTATAGTTTGACAGACAGCACTGCAATTCTTACAAACAAAGTTACACCGGTAACTCTTACAGGAACTGCAACTGATGCAAATTCTGGAATTAACAGCGTTGTTGTTTCAATCACCGACATAACAAATGCTAGTGTAAATGCAACTTTGACAGGTGATACAACTACGAAGAACTGGTCTGCAACATTTGATAACAACGTACTTGGTAACTTGAAAGACGGTGGCTCATACAGTATTAAGGTAACCGTAAAAGATAATGCCGGAAACGAAGTTTCTACAACGGCAACAAGCATTTCTGTAGATACAATTGCTCCGGTAGTAACAATTTCTACGCCATCAAGCACAACAAGTTTGAACGGTAACCATACACTTTCTGGTAAAGTAACGGAAACTTCACCAAAGTCTCTTGAACTTTACTGGTCAACAAGTACCGATACAACGCTCAAAACTGACGGTACACTTGATGATACTATTTGGACAAACTTCCATGGCGCAACAGAACTTTCAGGAATTTACAACTGGACAACGTCAAACCTTAACTTTACTGATATCTCTAAAGCTAAGAGCGCAGATGACGGAAAAGCAACGGTTTACATTTTGCCGGTAGCAAAAGACAGCGCTGGTAACTGCAATATCTACACTTATGATGGCACAACGTACACATCAAATATTGCAACTCAGAGAATTGCTTACACGGTAGATATGAATACAGACCGTCCGGTAATTAAGTTCAACGAACTTGAAGATGTAAAAGGAACATTACGCAAGTATACAAATCAGATTTCTGGAACTCTTAGTGATGATGATACAGTAACGGAATTTAAGATTTACGCTACAAATGATTCTGAAGACAAAGGTCCTGAATCTTTGGCTGCATGGCAAGCTTACGAGCAGGAAGGAACACTTGACTGGACTGCAAACTCTAGTACAACAAGCTTCACTTATGAACCTAAACACATTACAAAGGACGGTACAATTTACGTTTACTTCTTTGTAACAGATTCAGAAGGCGACAGCTTCTTTACTGATGCAACAAGTACTTTGAGCCAGCCTTACGTAATGTACAAAGGTACTAGTTATAACACAGATAACAGTGCCAAAATTGCATACACAACAGACTCTAAACAGCCTCAGATTTCTTCAAAAGCTTACTATGCTGGCAATGATGAAGATACTGTAAACACTGCTAAAACTACTGACGCTACAGAAATCAAAACTACGGCAATCACAATTGGTGGTGCAAATAAGAAGTTCATCAAGTTTATTGTTACCGCAAGAGACGATAACGGAATCAAGAGCGTAACCGGAAAGGTTAACAGCGTAGAGTTGACATTTACAAAACAGGAAACAGCATCTACAACAGAAAGCACATGGATTTCTAAAGCTGTAAGTGTTGCAAGTGTAACTTCTGGCCAGTACACAGCAGAAATTACCGTAACTGATAATTCTGACCTTACATATCCTGATACAATTTCTGTAACCGTAGATAACGACGGTCCAGAATTTGGAAAGATTAATCCTTCTATGACGGCAGTTCAGGTTGGTGAAGTAAGCGTATCAGGCTTCCTGTCTGATAAATACTCAAGCGTAGGAACTTTGAAATACCTGATTGGTAATGATACTGTCAGAAATTATAGTGATACCGAAATCTATAAAGCAGCAATGGATGATGATATTCAGTATAACGCTGGTTCTGTAGAGGCATTTGAATTTGACTTTGATAATTCAGAAGGTAGCGGAGAATCTGCTCACACAGGTTACAAGAATCCAAAACTGCCTACAACAGTTGCTGAACTTGAAAATTATGCACAGAGTACAAAAGACTATCAGATTTACAACATTCCAATCTACTTTGTAGCAGAAGATGACCTTGGAAACTACACAGTTCATAAGGACTTCTATGTTCACTACAACCCGTATGCGGACCGTCCAACAACTGAAATTCTTTACCCATCAGATGGTGCAACCTTGTCAGGACAGATTCGTTTGAGCGGTAGTGCGGTAGATAATGAAGAAGTTGGTTCTGTTTACTATCAGATAATGCCTACAAGTTCATCAACAATAACAAGTTGGGCCGCTGCAAAAGCATGGGTAACTGGAAGTAAAGATGAAGGCGGTCTTGGTATGACTGTTGTAACTGCAGATAACTTTAGTGGAACTAAGAACTTTGATGCAGATTCAGACTTCTGGGGTATTAAAGCTACTAATACAGTAAGCTGGTATGCTATCTTGAACGATGAAGTATCTTTGATTAATGATAAATGTAAGGATGCAGATTCTAAGAACTATCTTATTACTGTACGTGCAGTTGCTATTGATGCAAAAAATACTCTTGGTAACTGGAGTAATGTAGTAAATATCGTTTTGAACCCAGATGCACCGGCATTTGGTAGTATAGAAACCGCTACATTAAAGCAGTTTGCAGATAGTGTAACAGACTTTACAACTACAGATGCAACTTCATCTCTTGAAATAAGCGGAACTACTTATCTTAAAGGTCAGTGGTATTACGTAACAACAGTAACTCATACAAACGGTATTAAAGAAATTTCTTATAGCCTTGATGATTCTTCTAGTGTTGCTCTTGTAAAAGCAAAAGAAATACAGAATTCAAATACTGTAAAAGCTATAGGAGGAGGGGCTGACAACTATTCAGGATACAAAATCTGGATTCCTCTTGGAACAGATTCTGGTTCTGGAACAAAGACTCTTACTGTAAGCGCAACAACAGGAAACGATGTATCTGGTCAAAAGACAGAAGTATTCACTTACGATAATGAAGCGCCAAAAATTGGAGGCCTTTACCACACAGATGTTAGCACAGAGTTTACACCTGGTGCGGTACTTACAAACAACAATAACCAGCTTGTAATTGGCGGTACGGTTGATGATGAAACAGCCGGAATTGATAAGGTTCTGTTCTACTTCTATCGTGAAGGTACAGATGCAATCGAACTTGAAAAACGTATCTACGACCCTATGTTCAACAACTACAACTCTACCTCTAAGGATAACTCTGAGATTCTTGTAGGTGATAGCAAGACTAGTGATATTACAAGTGAAGATATAACAACAGATATTCCACTTTACGGAATTACTCAGAATGTAAATGTAGGAGAAGACTGTAAGACACTCACTCTTACAACTACAACTGCAAATGTTCATATCCGTGCCGGTGGACTTGCAAAGATTAACGGTATTTATTACAGAATTGCTTCTGTAAGTGATAAAACAGTTACTCTTAAAGAATCTTGTGGTGTAACTGGTGAAGGCATAAGTGTATTCTTCCCGATTGCTCAGGTTGTAGACAATACATCTGCAGAAAAGGTTAGTAAATTCACAACAGATGAAATTACGTTTACCGGCGGTACAGATGATGGCGACGGAATGCCAGAAAGTTTGACAGGTACAGGTACTACAAAAACTTGGGAAGCAAGTATTCACGGTAACTGGCTGCCAGACGGCCCTGTAACTCTCGTTGTAATTGCATTTGATAAGTCAGGTAACGCATCTGCAACAAGCATAAATGCTTCTATTCAGAACAACAGACCGCGACTTTCTAAGGTATCCCTTGGTACAAACCTTGATGGCAGTGTAGATTCTAACGAAAATGCAACATATTCAGATAATGAATTTGAAACTTACAACATTCTTGGTATAGAAGGTGCTTCTCAGGAAGTTTATGACCTTACAACCGCTAACTATAAGAAATATATAAACGGAAAAGATGAAGATTCTACACGAAGTGCATTCATTGCAAAGAATAAACTTGCAGTTGTTCCGGAATTTGTTGGTGGTAACGGCGAAATTAAAGTTATCTTCAATAACGCTGACACAACAACAGATGCTGACGGCAAGATGACTAAAAAGGACGTTACAACTGGACAGGTTTATGATCTTGCTGCAAAGAAAGGTACTTTGAGCATAGAAACAACAGGCAACACTACAGTACTCGGTGATTACTTTGAGTTCGGTACTGAACTTGGTACAGATGTTGCAGGTAAGCAGGTTTCATTCACGTTCTGGGATTCAACAGAATTGACAACTCAGGGTACAGACTCACAGTACTGTTTCTTAAGAATTACAGACCTTAAAGTTGCACAGACAGACAACACAGCTCCAAATGTTGTAATTAATCCGTTCTTCTGGGAAGGTTCAGAAAACAACAGTTTGTACGAAGGCAGCACATCTAACGGACACATTGAACTTGAAGATGATTTACCAACTGATACATTTACAACTTCTGTCACAACTGGCGTTTACGACCGCGACCCTAAAGTTTCCGGAAAGATTGTACTCCGCGGTACTGCTTATGATGACAGAGCACTTGCTGGATTGTACTTTAATGTAACAAATTCTAGCGGAACTAGTGTATTTACAGCTACTGGTACAACAATAACAGAGCTTAGCGCTACGAATTACTACCTTGGTGCAACATACGAAAATAACGCTTGGACATCAAAATCAAGTGACCTTGCAACAAACGGTTGGGCAATGACAATTGATTCAGCAGACAAGACAGGTGATGAAACTTACAACTACTTTGGCCAGGACGGACACAAAGTACACTGGGAACTTGCCCTTGATACTGAAAAGATTAGCGGTGTAGCCGCAACCGACATCACAGTAACCGTTGTTGCCGTAGACACAACTGGCAACAACTCAACTGGCAGAACCGTAAGCGATGCAGCAGACGATGCAACAGCACACAAACCGGGATATAAGATGGACGTTGTGCCTTATATTACAGGGGTAACAACAAAACTCAGTTCTGCAAAGAAGAGTAACCCTAGTGTTTATTCAAGAACTGCAAGCGGACACTATGCTGTTTCTTCAAGCGAAACTGTTACAATAACAGGCTTTAACCTTTCAAGCACAGCAGCAAGTTCAACATCAATTACTCAGGATATTTCTAGTATTAGTACTTCTGGGGAATATGAGGTTACGGTAAACAGCGTTCCTTCGTTGAACAACAAGAACAGCAATGATTCAAAGGGAAGCTATACAGAAACTACAACAAAGGCAACAGGCGATTACACTATTTACTTAAATTACTACAACCGTCAGCCTAATAACGATAACAACAACCGTTTAACTGACGATGTAATATTTGATATTTGGCAGATAAATGATAAAGCTGCCCGCCCTATAAGTGGTGTAATTACAGACCCTGTAATGAAGATTAATCCAAGTTCTGGAATGATTGGATTTGCGTTTACAAACGGCCCGTTGTATTTCAGTATGCCGGGATATGTTTCTGGAACTAAAAGGACTTATATATCAAATAAAAAAACTTATACACTGTATGAGTATGAAGAAGGCGAATATTCATATTTCTACTGGCAGGGTAGTTACGACTTTATGACATCTGTAGGTTTAGCTTATGACAGTAAAGGTTATACATACGGATGTGCAGCTGGCGGAGACATTAACTCAACTAGTGCAGACCGATTCAGCTTTATGACATCGCGCTGGGGTGTAAGTGGAATAGCAACTTCAGGTTCTTATGATGGTTCTAACGCAATCCGCCTTGAAGCAATTGGTCAAATGAACAGTAGTAACGTTTTGGACTTTGATAAAAACAGAATCAAAAGCCCAAGTTATGCAACTTCATATTTAAGTGACGGAAGTACAAATGTTTATCTTGCATATTATGACAACATGAATGGTGAAATAAGGTTCAGAGCCGGTAATATTTCTTCTAACAGCAAGTATGACTTTGGTAACTTTACAGATTCATATAAAACTAATGAAATAAATAAATCTGACAATGAAGAGAATGGAAAATATACATCAAAACTTTGTCAGATAGTTGCTAACTCTAGTGGAACAGGTCTTGGTTATTCTGGTGAATATGTTGCTCTTGGTGTAATTCCAAAGGGCTCTACAGGCGGCCAAACTGATAATGATACAGTTGTAATGGTCTGGTACGATTCAACTAACAGTAATTTGATGTATGCTTACAATACTAAACCTGTAACAGGTACTACCGGAGTAAATACTACAAACTGGAGCACTGCAACAACACTTCTTGAAGGTGTCGGTGAATACTGTCAGGTAGCAGTAGATGCCGCAGGTGGAATCCATATTGCAGCTTACGACGGAACAAATGCTGACTTAAAGTATGTTTACTTTAAAAACTATGCAGAACCAAGCAAAGCAGAATCTTGTACAGTTGATTCATATGCAATTGTTGGTCAAAACATAACAATTGATGTTGCAAAAGTTGGCGATTATTATGTGCCATACATCGGATACTATGCACTTTCTAACAACCGTCCTAAATACGCAAAGCTTACAAGCAGCACGATTAGTGATGGTGTAGGTTCAGCTGATGATTACACGGGTGTTTGGGAAGTTTCAGTAATTCCTACAACAAGTAAAACTTTCCAGGACAGGGTTAACATCGGTGTATGGAAAGATAGTTCTGGAAAGATAACGCAGTCTGTGACTGGTACTTCGGACGCAGGTCAGTATTATGGTAAGTGCTACGGTAACGGTACAGCAAACCCAGTATTAGGCTATGCAATTAAGCCAAGTTCATCTTCCGGCTATATCGAAACCGCCCAGATGAAGTAACACGGCATTGCGTGGGTGTGGGCGCGCGTGGCATAACACGCACGTACCAGCACCCCACGTAATCTTCCGTGCAAGGCCCCTCGCGTGGCATTGCACGGTGTTACACTGGCGCAGGCACGTGGCACTCATAGCTATCGGTGTCACACGGCATTGTATACGCCCAAATTTGAAAAGGCACCTTCTCTATCATAAGGAAGGTGCCTTTTTTATTTGTTACTTTGCATAAAAAAAATCCCCCGGCAGTCCCTAAAAATGAGGGACTGCCGAGGGATTTGTACTTTGTGTGCGGGTAAAAGCGTTTTCTGGGACGTGGGTTACGCCCTGTCTTTCAACTCCAAAACTGTTTCTAATGGTAAATCTGTTGCTTCTGCAATTTTTTCTAAAGTTAAACTCATGGCAAGCAATTTTTTTGCTGTTTCCAACTTAGTATTGTAAGCACCTTTTTTTATCCCTTTCTCAACCCCAGCCTCGAACTTTTCTTCCATCAACATTTCAAAAGTCATAAGTCCTTTCCTCCATTCAGCATCATTGCTACTGGCTTCTACCTCTTCTTCGATTTCCTGGGTAAAAGCGTTTTCTGGGACGTGTGGTTATTCATTCGTCTCTAGTTTCAAAATTGTATCTAATGGCAGGCCTGTTGCTTCCGCAATTTTTTCTAAAGGCAAACTCATGGCAAGCAATTTTTTCGCAGTTTCCAAACTCTTGTTGTAAGCTCCTTTTTCTATTCCTTTTTTTATACCCTTTTCCATCCCAGCCTCGAACTTCTCTTCCATTAGCATTTCAAAAGTCATAAGTCCTTTCCTCCATTCAGCGTCGTTGCTGCTGGCTTCTACCTCTTCTTCAATTTCCTGGGTAAAAGCATTTTCTGGGACGTGGGTAGAAATGTAGGTTAGCAATT
>CAVHTI010000010.1:0-52751 GCA_963638805.1 Anaerobutyricum sp. | reverse complement strand
GCAGAATTTTGTCGTTAAATAAAAAATGCCCGGTGTTTAACCGAGCATTTCTTTTACCGGCTGCTGCAGGTTTTTCCGCGACGGTCGAAAACATCGTGTTTTCTCCCTCTGCGTCGCCTCCGTTCGCTTCCGCCGGCATCCTTGCCGGCTCATCCTCCCTATTCGGTCGGCGCTCACTTCGTTTCAAAACCTGCAGAAATTTAGTGTTAAATGAAAAATGCCTAGCGTTTAACTAGGCATTCTACTTACCGGCTGCTGCAGGTTTTGAACCTGCGACACATGGATTAACAGTCCATTGCTCTACCAGCTGAGCTAAGCAACCAATGAAAATATATTAGTATTTTGAAGGGGGATAGTCAATAGTGGAAATGCGAATTTTTTGATTTTTTTTTCATTAATTTTTTGAATCAGAGGAGTAGAGGCGGTAGTCGGGGCGGGAAGGAAAATATTGCATGATGGTCTGGAAGGCTTCGGGGGTGGAAGAAATTATTTCATTAAGTTCTGTGAGGTAGAAGTCTGGCTGTGGAATGTCTGGGGATTCTTCAAAGCCTTTTGCAAGCAATTCTGCGGTTCCTGAGTTTGACTCAGAGTCGGAAAGGTAATTTTTTATCCACAAATCTTTTATTTCCTGGATTGTTTTTTCTGCGTTCAGGGAATTCAAGTTGTCTTTTACAATTTTTATTGTGTTTTTGTATTCTGAATCAATTTCTTTTGTGTGGGCAACGTTTTGAATTATTATGCAGCCGGCAGGAATTCCTTTTTGGGCATTTTGAACCTGCACTTTTGAACTGGAAATCCTTTTATTTTCAGAAATCTGATTTTGTAAAATTTTTCCGACGTAATTCAGTGTGGCGTTAAAAATTGCGGTTTCTTTTTGAGTTTCCGGGGATTTTATAAAATAAATTACAGGATCCAGAAATTCTGTTGTGGGAATCAAAACTGACGGCATTGGACCGGCTTTTTCGGCCGGAATATCTGTTAAAAACGTGTGTGTAATTTTTACTTTTTGAGTTTTATTTTTTGGAAAATTCATTTTTAGTTCAAAATCATCAGATTTTTGATTTTCAGAATTATTTTCTAATTGCCCAAAACTTTCTTCTATGACCGGAAGTTCATTTTCATCAAAATTTCCTGCAATAATGATTGTGTAGAGACCGGCATCCAGAAATTCTGGGTATGATTGCAAAATTTTTGTGTAATTTGTGTTTTGTAAAATTTCTTTATCAGTATTACAAATTTCTGCAAGCGGGCTATCCGGAAAAATTGTGTTGATTGCGGCGCTGTACATTTGCGAAACGGCACTGCCATTTTCAAGGCGTTTTTTGTACTGGCGGGAATTTACGGCACGGTCTGCACTGGCTGGCGGAATATTGCCAAAAATCAGGGCAGAAGCGCTTGTACGGCAAACTTCAGCAAAATCATCAGAACTACATTCAATAATTATGTGGCCGTTGTAATTTTCTGCGTTTGACGAAACATTCACGGAATCAAAAATAATTCCCTGAGTTTGTTTTTCGTAAATTTCGCGCTGAATCAGATTTGCAAGAATATTCAGCATAACTTCTTCAAATCCCGGGTCGTTTGAAGTTTTAAATTTTCCGCCGGCAATGTTTATTAAAATTGTAACGCCGGTATTAAGCGGATTTTTTTTGTAAATCACGGGAATTTTATTTGAAAGTTCAATTTTTTTGATTTCAGATTTATTTTTTAAAACAAAATCAGAGTCAGAATTTGCAGAATTATAAGTCACAGAATAATTTTCGTCGTCCAGATTAAACTGATTTTTAATATTTTCGTACATCTTTTGAACATACCAGGAAGAATTTTTACTGTTGATTTCTTCAAAACCGGCATTTTTATAATTTTCCGCATTTTTTTTGTAATCTGAATCACTGATAATTACAAAAATGTACGGCGTTTCGTTGTTAAATTTTTCAAAAAATTGATTTTGTTCAACAGAATAAATTTTCTGAAAGTGCGTTAAAAAATCATTAATCAGCGGAGAGTCGCTTTCTTTAAAATTCAAAAGAAAATCATTTTGATTATTCTGTAAATTTGAATATTCCTGAATCGTCCAGAAATCACAGAGTTTATCCATCAAAGATGTTGTGGAAGCGCAAATTGAATTAATTTCCTTAATCAGAAAATATTTTGCGTAATCAAGTTCATCAGAATTAAAATTCTGCGGGATTTGTAAAATCTGGTCGGTAAAAGTTTCTGTCTGCTGCAAAGAATTTGTATTTTCCTGCGGTTGCATCAAAGTTTGAAAAATCAGTCTTGAAGAATCAGTTTTGTGCGCGGCCGCAACGTTTATGTATTCATCGCCGGGGATATTCAGCGACGGCAGGGCAAGAATATTTTGTTTAAACGAGGAATAAGAATTGTTCAGTGCCTGTGCAAAAACGTCAGTTTCTTCAATATTAAAATTTGTGTACTGAACTACGACCTGCGTTAATTCTTTGGAAAAATCAGAATTATGAATTACAAATTTTTTCTGAGTGTTAATATTTTCTGATTTTTGATTTTTGTAAGGGCGGTAAGAAGAATAAAATTTCCCGAAAAGATTTTTTATAATTTGCAGAGTTTTTTGAGAATTCAAGTTTCCGCTTATAAAAATTGCGCTGTTTTGCGGAGTGTAATATTTGTCGCTGATGTCTTTTAAAATTGTCCGGGCGGTTTTGTCCGTGTTTTTGTTAAAAACTGAAGGATAAATTCCAGAATCCTGTTTCCACGGGGCTCTTGAAAAAACTTTTGAATCGATTGCGGCGTTTATTAAAAATGCGGAATTTGAAGAATTTTCCGTGACTTCTTTTTTCATTGATTCAAGTTCAGAAGATAAGATTTCGTCGCCAAAATTTGCATCAAAAATGACTGTGGATAAAGTGTTCAGTTTATTTTCCAGTTGGGAAGAGGTTGTTTTAAATGAAAATCGCGTTGAATCTGCATTGCACTGAACGTCATCAAAAAAATCAGGGGAAGAAATTTTTTGTAAAATTCTTGAATAAAGTTTAAAAAATCCGGAATTTGACTGATTCTGGTCGGAAAATCCGGCTTTTACACAAAAATTCACGGTTATGAGCGGTGTGGAAGAATCTTCAAGAATAAAAACCTGCAGGCCGTTTTCTAAAGTATACTGCCGTACGTTAAAAAGAGACTGCGGAAGTGGATAAAAATTATCCTGAACTTCGTCTGCAAAAAAAACTGAAAAACCAAAAAGAAAAGTCAGCAAAAGTATAATTTTTTTCATCTTTTTCTAAGTATATCAAAATAAAATGAAAAATGTTAAACTCAAGACATGGTAAAAGTTGAATCTGTAGCAAAAAATGTAGAAAAAAAAGAAATTCCATCAGAATGGCTGGAAAATAAACGTAATCTGACGGACGAAGAAATTACAATTCTTGAACAAAACGAAAATCATAATACTTGCTGGGAAAATTTTTATGTTGAAAAAGGGGACGGAAATTTTAATCCTAAACTTATCCGGCGCTGTAAATTTTCCGGAATAATTATAATTGGAAAGCTGCGCAAAAATCGGCTTGTGTTTAACGATTTAAAACTTGACTGCGGTTTTTATGATTCGCGGCTTAATGATGTTTGCTGCGGCGATGATTGTGCGGTTTACAATGTTTCTTATTTTGACAATTACAAAATTTGTGATCGCGTAATTCTTTTTAATATTCAGGAACTTTGCTGTACAAAACATTCAAAATTTGGAAACGGAATTTTAAAAAAAGGCGAAACTGAGGATAAAAGAATCTGGATTAGTGTGGCAAATGAAAATGAAGGACGAAAAATCCTGCCGTTTGAACAGATGATTCCTGCTGATGCTTATTTGTGGTCGCATTACCGTGATGACGAAGAACTGTTAAAGCGTTTTGAAGAATTAACAGAATATGGCAACACAAAGGAACTGAATACTTACGGTCTTATTGAAAGTGACTGTGTAATAAAAAATTCAAATATCATAAAAGATTCAAAAATTGGAACCTGTACTTACATAAAAGGCGCCTTTAAATTAAAAAATATCACGATTCTTTCTTCCGAAAAAGAAAAATCGCAGGTTGGCGAAGGCGTTGAAATGGTAAACGGCATTTTAGGTTATGGAAGCCGTATTTTTTATCAGGCAATTGCCGTTCGTTTTGTGATTGGAAGAAACTGCCAGGTAAAATATGGTGCCAGAATTTTGAACACCGTCCTTGGCGATAATTCTACCGTTTCCTGCTGTGAACTTTTGAATAACCTGATTTTTCCGTTCCATGAGCAGCATCATAATTCTTCATTTTTGATTGCAACGACTATCATGGGGCAGTCTAATATTGCGGCCGGTGCAACAATCGGTAGTAACCATAATTCCAGAAGTCCTGACGGCGAAATTTTTGCAAAACGCGGATTCTGGCCGGGCCTTTGTTCTGATTTTAAACATAATTCGCGGTTTGCGTCTTTCTGTTTAATTTCAAAGGGAAGTTACCAGTACGAAATGGACATTCCGTATCCGTTTGCTTTGGTTAGCCCGGGAGTAAAAAATAACGCTGCAATTCAAATTACGCCGGCGTGGTGGTTTATGTACGATATGTTTGCAATGGCGCGCAACAGTACAAAATTTTTAAAGCGTGATAAACGTGTGGTAAAAGTTCAGAAAATAGAAACTGATCCGATGGCCCCTGATACAATGCAGGAAATTGAAACTGCCATTGAACGTTTAATCAAACTTACGGCAGAACATTTGAAGACTGATAATCTTCAGCTGGCAAAGGATTATTTGCATCAGAATTCGGATGCGGACTTTACACTTTATGATGGACAGTGCCAGAAAAAATACGGCGCGATTATTAATAAACCTGTAAAAGCCTATAAAATGTACCGTAAAATTGTAAAATATTTTTCTACAAAAACGCTGATGGAATTCTGCCGTCAAAATAATTGTGAAACTTTGACTTTGGATTTGATAAACGTTATACGTCAACTGCCACTTTACACTGAATGGGAAAATGTTGGCGGTCAGGTTATGCCGGTTCAGAAAATTCATGAAATTTTTGATGAAGTTAAGAGCGGAACAATTAAAAACTGGAATGAATTGCACTATTGTTATGAACTTTGTGACGCGGAATATTCAAAATGGAAGGTAAGATATGCGCTTTATCTTCTTGAAAAACTTTATTCACGGCCGGTTGAAAAATTTTCTTGTGATTTGTACCGCGACATTACGGAAGATGTAATTGTTGTTGCAGAGGATATGTACAAGGCAGCAATGGAATCGCGGGAAAAAGATTATAAGGATTATTACCGCACAATGGTTTACCGTAACGAAAAAGAAATGGAAAACGTAATTGGACCATTTGCAGAAAATGAATTTTTGAAGGAATTTGGTAGAACAACGCAAAAATTCGTTTCTGATATTGGAAAAATTTTCAGTGGATTGACAAAATAGTACTTTGCGTAAGCGATTGGAGCAGGCGCGCTATTTGAGCGCCGAGGTCTTTGGAGTCTATAAATTGAAATTGCGTTAAAAAAAATCGCGAATACTTGGAGCAATTTTTTAGCAATATCCTACTTTTGCGGAAAAGCGCGACCCTGCGGGCAATTTTCGGGAAAAAAAAATGTACTGAAAACCGACGGTGAACAGTCCAGTGCCCGCAGGGATACGCCCTAACTAAAAACATAAAATTATTGAAAAATCAGGTCTTTTTTTATAAATTTAAAAAGACATACTTTTGAGGTTTTAAATGGCAGAAAACAAGGATTTACCTGTTAGAATTGGTATTGATGTTGGATCTACAACTGTAAAAGTAGCGATTCTTGATGACAACGAAAAATTTATTTACGGAGACTATCAGCGTCACCGTGCAGATATCCGGTCTACAATTATTAGTGTTGTAAATAAAGCTCTTGATTTTCTTGAAAAACAGTTTGCGGACGGGGAAAATCATAAAATTACGGCGGAAGTTACCGGTTCGGGCGGACTTTCAGTTTCGCAATGGCTGAATATTCCTTTTATTCAGGAAGTAATTGCCGCTACAACTTCTGTAAAAAAATTAATTCCACAGACTGATGTTGTAATTGAACTTGGCGGTGAGGACGCAAAAATCACTTATTTTAAGGGTGGTGTTGAGCAGCGAATGAACGGTACTTGTGCCGGCGGAACTGGCGCGTTTGTGGATCAGATGGCCGCGTTGCTTGAAACTGATGCAATGGGATTAAATGAACTTGCAAAAGGTGCAAAGCAGATTTATCCGATTGCGGCGCGTTGTGGTGTTTTTGCCAAGACTGATGTTCAGCCGCTCATAAACGAAGGTGCCAGAAAAGAAGATATTGCGGCTTCTATTTTTCAGGCGGTAGTTTCTCAGACAATTTCTGGACTTGCGTGCGGTAAGCCGATTCGTGGTAATGTTGCATTTTTGGGCGGTCCGCTGCACTTTTTGGATCAGTTGAGATTCAGATTTATTGAAACTTTGAAATTAAAGCCGGAAGAAATTATTGTTCCGGAAGATTCTCAGCTTTTTGTTGCGGCCGGTTGTGCTTTTTCTGCAAATCAAAAAGATGTTGATGAGGACGGAAATCCTGTAAAATATCTTAGCATAAAAGAATTCCGAGAAAATTTACAAAATCTTGTGGGCGCAGAATTGAACGAAGTTCAGCGTCTTGAGCCTCTTTTTAAAAATGAAGAGGAATTGAAGGAATTTACTGACCGTCATAAGACTCAGGTTGCAAAGCGCGGGGATTTAAAATCTGCGAAAGGTCCTTTGTTTTTGGGACTTGATGCCGGTTCTACGACTACAAAAGCGGTTTTGATTGATAAGGAAGGGGCAATTCTCTGGGATTTTTATGCTCACAATCAGGGAAATCCTGTTGAACTTGCTACCGAAGTTTTAAAATCACTTTATAAACAGATGCCTCAAGATACTTACATTGGCCGTGCCGTTTCTACTGGTTACGGTGAAGTGCTTTTTCAATCTGCGTTTAATGTTGATGCGGGCGAAGTTGAAACGATTACTCACTATCGTGCGGCTGATTTTTTTGTTCCGGGGGTTGAATTCCTGCTTGATATTGGCGGTCAGGATATGAAATGCCTTCAGATGAAGGACGGGGCAATTACAAGTATTCAGTTGAATGAAGCCTGTTCGTCTGGTTGTGGTTCTTTCCTTGATAATTTTGCGCGAACAATGGGTATGGACGTTCGTGAATTCAGTAAAATTGCGCTGATGGCACAAAAGCCTGTTGATTTGGGCAGCCGCTGTACCGTTTTTATGAATTCGAGGGTTAAGCAGGCTCAGAAAGAAGGTTCTTCCGTTGCTGATATTTCTGCCGGACTTTCTTATTCCGTTATCAAAAATGCGCTTTTTAAGGTAATCAAACTGAGAAATGCAAATCAGATTGGCTCAAAAGTTGTTGTTCAGGGCGGTACTTTTAATAATGATGCCGTTTTGCGTGCTTTTGAAAAAATTTCTGGAGTTCAGGTTTACCGCCCGGATGTTGCCGGTTTGATGGGTGCTTACGGTTCCGCTTTGATTGCTTATGATCAGTGGCAGGATTTGATGGCTCCGCAGCCTGGTGAACCGGAAGGCACTGTTCACGATGTAAGGTCTGGAATTGCAACGCTCAAAGATCTGGAAACTTTCCATGTTGACCTTGAGTTGCGTCGTTGTGGAAAGTGTCAGAATAACTGTCTTTTGACAATCAATACGTTTAAAACTGAAAATGCAACGCGAACCTTTATTACCGGAAACCGCTGTGAACGTGGTGCCGAAATTGAAGGTGCAAACGTACTTGCCGCAAGTGATAAAAACAAAGCAATCAATGATGATGATACTGGTCCACTTCCTAATCTTTTTGACTGGAAATATAAACGATTGTTCAGTTATGTTCCGCGAAAGGCCAGTGATGCGCCACTTGGTGATGTTGGAATTCCGCGCGTTCTTAATATGTACGAAAATTATCCGCTGTGGTTTACATTCTTCAACGAATTAGGATTCAGGGTACGTTTGAGTCCGCGTTCTTCGCGAATAATTTACGAAAAAGGACTTGAAACAATCCCGTCAGAATCTGTATGTTATCCGGGCAAAATTTCGCATGGTCACGTGATGTCTCTGATTCAGCAGGGATGTAAATTTATATTCTATCCGTGTGCTCCTTATGAAAAACAGGAAGATATGGGCGCCGGAAATCACTATAACTGCCCGATTGTAACGAGTTATCCGGAAGTTTTAAGAAATAATATTGATGAACTGCGTCAGGATCCTTCAATTTTGTATCTTGATCCGTTCCTCCCGATTTATGATAAGCAGCGCCTTGCCGAACGACTCGCGGAAGTTTTGATTCCTCACTTCCCGGTTTTGACAAAAGAAAAGATTTTTGATGCCGTTGAAAAAGCATGGGACGAGCAGGTTAAATTCAAAAAGGATGTTCAGCAAAAGGGTGAAGAAGCTCTGGAAGAAGTCATCAGAAAGGGTGGTGGCGGAATTGTACTTGCCGGTCGTCCTTATCATCTGGATCCGGAAATTAACCATGGAATTCCAGAAATGATAAACGGACTTGGCCTTGCGGTATTCACGGAAGATTCTGTTGCGCAGTTTGGCGAAGTTGAACGACCTTTGCGAATTATTGATCAGTGGGTTTATCATAACCGTCTTTACCGTGCGGCGTCGTTCGTTACCGGAATGCCGAATCTTGAACTTGTGCAGTTAACTTCATTCGGATGCGGACTTGATGCCGTAACTTCTGATCAGGTTGATGAAATTCTCAAGGCAAAGAACCGAATGTATACTCTGATTAAAATTGACGAGGGTTCTAACCTTGGTGCCGTGCGAATCAGAATCAGGTCTTTGATTGCCGCCGTAAAAGCAAGAATCAGAAATAAAGTTGTAATGCCGGTAAAATCTTCTGCATATCAGCGCGTTATTTTTACGGAAGAAATGCGAAAACGTCACACAATTCTTTGTCCTCAGATGTCGCCGATTCACTTCAGGCTTTTTGAGGCAGGGGTGCGTGCTTCCGGATATAAACTTGATGTTCTTAATGCCGTGGATCCAAAAGCAATTGACGCCGGCTTGAAATATGTAAATAACGATGCATGTTATCCGTCGTTGCTTGTTGCCGGTCAGATGATTTCTGCACTGCAGAGTGGCAAATATGATTTGAATAATGTCAGTCTTGTAATGAGCCAAACTGGCGGTGGTTGTCGCGCAACAAACTACATTGGATTTATTCGCCGTGCCTTGAATGATGCGGGACTTGGCCACATTCCAGTCCTTTCTTTGAGTGTTCAGGGCTTTGAACAGAATCCGGGATTTAAAATTTCTCTGGGAATGATTCATAAAATCCTGAAAGGTGTAATGCTTGGTGATACCTTGATGCGCTGTCTTTACAGGACAAGGCCGTACGAAAAAGTGCCGGGCAGTGCGAATGCTCTTTACGAAAAACTGAATGCAGAGGCAGAAAAAGAATGTACAAGAAACAGTTTGCATTCTTATCACAAATTGTTGAAAAAAATCGTGCACGAATTTGATGTTTTGCCGCTCCGTGATGTTCATAAACCGCGAATTGGCGTTGTCGGCGAAATTATGGTTAAATTCCACCCGACCGCAAACAATCAGATTGTAGAAACTATAGAAAAAGAAGGTGCCGAAGCTGTTGTTCCGGATTTTGCAGATTTCTTCTTCTATTCTTTTGCAACCGGAATTTTCAAGCACGAAGAACTTGCATTCCCTAAAAAATCAGAAAAAAATGCAAAACTTTTTGTCTGGTTCCTGGAACTGTATCGCCGTCAGATGAAAAAAGCGCTTAAAAAGAGTAAACGTTTTGATTCTCCGACTATAATTTACGATATGATGAAAGGTGTTGATGACATTGTTCAGCTTGGTAATATCATGGGTGAAGGCTGGTTCCTTACCGCCGAAATGATTGAACTGATAAAAGAGGGCGTGCCTAGCATTGCCTGCGTTCAGCCTTTTGCTTGTCTGCCAAATCATGTAACCGGAAAAGGTATGATAAAAGAATTGCGACGACGTTATCCTGGTGCAAATATCAGTGCAATTGATTATGATCCGGGTAGTTCTGAAGTAAATCAGCTGAATCGTCTTAAACTGCTTTTGTCAAATGCTCCGCTTGGCACTCATCCTGATGAAACAAAATTGAAGAAGTAATTTAAGATTTGTTTAAATATCTTTCTAAGAACTCCGTCAAATTCTACCGAAAAGGAAGGGAAATGAAAAAAATATTATTACCTTTGATTATATTTTTGACAGCCCTTCCTGTTTTTTCTAAAGACAACCGGCTTGGAATTCCTGATTCTGCGGAAATCAGGGAACAATTGACGGAAAACTGGTTTGAAGCGCCTTTGTCAACGCTCCGCGAAAAAGAAGCGGAAATTCGCAGAAATGATATTGGCGAGGAATTTCAGATCCGCCTTGAAGAAAACGATTCTACATTTAATATTTTTGTTTCGCCGCACGCAAAAATCAATGTGACTGTTTATGATGACCGTGGCAGTTACGTTATGGAACAGGACATTTATCCTGGTGATGCGGCAGGCAGTGTCGTTTTTATCCGGGACAAAAAAAACGGCCAGATTTTAAGAATCCGCTATTATTTTGCAAAAGATGCTGACGTTTATGTTCAATTCACGCCTTATGGAAAGGTCGGACTTGCGGATTTAATAATTTTTGGAAATTACGCGGCAAAAGGCGTTCCGACCGGCGTTCCTTTTAAGAAATTCTATTCATATTCCATCGAGGAGGTTTTTAAAATTACACAAGACAAACTTCCGTGGAATTACGTTCTGGCGGATACTTCGCTTTATCACAGTGTGCAGCAGATGATTGCCGTGATTCAGGAAAAGTTGCCGTCCATTGTTTATACTCCGCTTGCAATTTATGATGAAAATAATAATCTTGTGCGGCTTGATAACGGAAAGAATTTTTCAAATTCAGAAAATCTTGATGAGGACAAACTTTATTTATCTTCTGCGGGATTTTTAAAATGGATTGCAGATGGTCTTATTGAACCGCTTTCTGGCGGAAGATTAAAAAGGGAACCGCTGATTCAGGAAACTGTGGAAAATAATCCTACCGGTTTGCAGGGCGTCTTGTCTCAAAAAAATTCTTTGAGTTTTTCGCTGGACTGGATACGAAATTTATCTTCGGCAATTATTTCTGTAAACAGCGGAAACACTTACACTTACAAAAATTCATTTACGGACGTAAAAATCAATCCTTTTTCTACAAAACTTACGGATAAGGGAATTGAAAATATTGTTACCTTTGCAGAAGATTCTGGTTATACAAGCGGAGTTCTAAAATCCATACTGTATGTGCTGGCCGCTTCGGAGCCGGGAGAATTTTATTTTGGCGCGATTCGTGAAAGTGACCGTTCAGTTTCGCCGGAAATAAAAGTTTTTAATGAAAATGTCGTGTTTTTTCCGTATTTCAGAGAGGACGGAAAATTTGAATGTGCAGTTTTTATGAACGGAAGGCAGTTAGAACTTGATAATTTCCTGACGTATTATGCAAATGATTTTGTTTATTTAACGAGAGTAAAAAGTTCTGAACAGTTTTTCCCGCGATAGGTTAAAGAAATCAATATGAAAAAAATATTATCTTTATTTGTGGTTGTGGCAAGTCTTAGTTGTGCAGTTTTTGCCGGCAACGAAGATTCTGCCGTTTTTACGGATATAAAGTCGGCGTATTCAAGCGGATTTTATCCTGGTGTTATAGAAAAAGCGGATTCGTTAAAGCGAAAATTCCCTGATTCTGCATATTTACCGGACGCGGAAATTTTAAAAGGCGAAAGTGAAATAAATCTTCAGCGTTATGATGATGCAGTTCAGACCCTTGCAGCTTTGCGCCCAAGACTTATGCAGGATAAGGAACGTTTCGTCCGCTGTGCATATTTTCTTGGAAAAGCGTATTTTCTGAACCGCAGTTATGAATTATCCCTGGAACAGTTTTATTCCGTTTGCAAAAATGGTCCGGACGGTGAATTTTATGATTCAGCGGTTTTGTATACGGCGTCAAGTTATTATTTGACTCAGGATTATGAAAGTGCAATCCTTCCGTACGAGTATGTAATTCAGCACGGCGTTGTTTATGAAAAATCTGATTACGACCAGGCTTTAATTCGATATTTAATTTGTTGTAATAAAACGGAAGATTTTGAAAAATCACTTGATTTGTACAATCAGTTAAAATCTGATGATTTTGATGATGAAACGTTCTGTTCCATAAAACTTTATGCCGCCGAAGCATTGGAAAATTCCGCCGAGGAAGAAAAAGCTTATTCACTATACAGCGAAATTGTTCAGTCGCCTTATAAAAATCTGGCTGTTTCTGCAATGAAAAGGGCTTACAATCTGGCTTCGGACAAGAAAGTCAGTAAAAATCCTGCTGATATTTTTGAAACTGCGGCAGATTCTTTTTCATCGTCGCCAGAAATGGTCTGTGAATTCTGGATTCGGCTTGGAATTGACGAATTTGAAAAGAAAAATTATGAAAAAGTTGCCGAATATTTTGAAAATGCGGAAAATCAGATTGCAAACGGTGTAAAAGTTTACGGTGAAGTTCTTGAACTTTATGAATCAAAACTTCTTATGGAAAAAGACGGCAATTTTAAAGTGGCGGACGAAAAACTTTCAAAAATGGCGGAAAATGTAAAATTTTCTACTGTTCGTAATTTTTCTGATTCTTATTATTCAAGTTTAATTTTGTGCAAAGTAAAAGAAAATAAATGGTCTGAAATTGAAGAACTTTATGATTTTGTAGAAAATCCTGACATTGAAACGTCTTACAATTATTTTCTTTCGTTTTATAAACTTGAATCTTACGGAAAAACTATCAAGAAAATCACGGAATTTTTTGATCAAAACCCGGAAAATAAAACAATTACCGCAGAAAATGTAAATGTCTATGAACTTTATGCCTCGACACTGGTAAAATTAAATGCGTTTAGCCAGGCACTTTCGGTTTACGATAGAATTTCTGATGGTGGGCTGTTGAATTATAAAACTCAAAATGAGTACGCAAAACTTTTGTTTGTCTGCAAAAATTATAAAAAGGCCTGGGAAATAAGTTCAATTTCTTCAAGTCCTCAGAAAAATTATATTTGCGGATTGTGCAAAATTAATCTGAAAGAATGGCAGGACGCGGTAAATCATTTTGTTCTTTACATAAAAAGTTATTCTGATTCAAAAGATTTTGAAAATCGCGCGTATTTTTATAAAGGTTACGCGGAATATAATCTTGGAAACACTCGTGATGCATACAGAACACTGATTAATTATGCGGCGGACGCTCCAGATTCTCAAAATGATTTTAAATATCTTGCCTATGAATATGGCGCGCGTTCGGCTTTTCAAAACGGAGACTACAAAACGGCCGCAATTCACGCCGAACAGATGATAAATCTTAGTGACGACGAAACAGAACGGCAGGAAGCAATTTTATTCTGTGCCGATATTTATTCAACTTCTCAGAATTATCAAAAGGCGGTGGACATTCTTTTGCCTTACACAAAGGAAAAATCCGAGTTTGCAATAAAATGCCTTATGCAGATTGCCCGAAATTATGAAAAAATGGACAAAATTGTTGATTCTGAGGCTGCGTACAATCGCGTAATTGATGAATATGCGGAAAGCAGCCAGGCGGAAGAGGCAATGTACAGTCTGGGCGGGCTTTATTATTCGCGCGGAAATTATGAAACTGCCGAAAAACGTTACAATAATTACATTTATCGTTATGTGGACGGAAAATATGCCGATTCTGCAATGTTTTTCTGTGCAGACAGCAACTGGAAGTCAGGTTTTGTAGAAAAATCAATTATGATGAACAAAAATCTGATTCAGGAATATCCGCAAAGTATTTATGTTTACGGGGCATGCAAAAATCTGATGGAAGCCTATTATTCCATTGAAGAATATTCTGATGCGCTGGAAATTTCAAAATTCATGATGGAAAATTATTCAGATCAGGCAATTTCTGATGGAATTGGCAGAAATATTCTTGAACTGGAAGAAATTGTAAAAGGTACGGACAGAAAACTTGCAGAAAAACGCTCCGAATATGAAAGTCTTGGTGGAAGCGAAACTGTAAAGGGGCGAATTTGCGGAACTGAACTTGTGACAATTTATGCGGTTCAGGAAAACGGCATGGAAGAAGCGGTGCGACTTGCAGAAAATCTGCTTGAAAAACAAACGGAAGATTCTGAAAAAAAATATGCCGCGAAAAATGCTGATTTTCTTGCCGGTTATTACCGCAAAAAACTTGAAAATAAAAAATCTGCGGAACTTTATTTAAAGGCTGCGGAATATTATAGGGCTGGTTCAGAAAATTCTGAAAATGACAGTGCAGCGGCTTTGTACAGTGCGGTAGAAGCCTTTAAAGCTGCAAAACTTGACGGGGATGCAGAAAAAACTTCTCAGGTGCTTTCTGAACTTTATCCGTCTTCTGATTATGCACAGAGGGCAAAATCTCTTATAAAATAAGGAAATATTATGAAAAAGATTTTTTTATATCCGTTGTGTTTGTTTGCGGCCGGTTTGCCGGTTTTTGCGCAGGAATCTTCCGAAAAAATTCAATTGCCGGAAGTTACCACGGTTATTACGGCAAAAGATTTAATTGTTCCGAATGACGTTTTGCCGGATTTTGAGGACGTGATTGAAGATCAGACCGGAAGTGGAAAAATTAATCCGGTTCTTCCAGAAATTTACGATGAAGCAGAAAATGATGAAGTCGCAAATGTGCAAAAGCCTGCGGATAAATCAATTTTTGCGGAAGGTAAAATTGGCGGCGGCTATCCTCTTGGAATTTATGGGGACTTTACAATTCATCATTTAAATCCAAAAAGTCCGTTCCAGTTGTCATTTTTGCATGATTCTGCGGCCGGATATTCTGGAACGGCGCTTTCTGAAGGCTATAACGACAGCGCGACAAGTTTTAATCTTGATAAAGGGTTCAATTTTGAAAATCTCCACACGGGAATTAATTTTCTTTACGACAATAACAAGAATGGACTTCAGAACAAAGTTGAAAATATCAGTGACGTAAATCACAACAAAATTGGAACTTCCGCCGATGTTATGTGGAATTTTGCCGAAAATTTTGCTCTTTCCGGAAATCTGGGATTCAACACTTATAACCGTTATCTTGATGTGACCGGCACGACAATTCCGTCTTTGTGGACTTTTAATGTTTCGCCGTCGGTTGCTTTGAACTGGCAGAATGAACATTTTTCTGCGGGTGCGGATTTGGCTTATGATTTTGATTACGAAAAATCCGCCGTCCACCGTTTAAGCACCGGCCTTGATTTTGGTTATAAAAATCAGATTTTAAATATTTTCAGCGATGTTCATTTTGTTTTTGGAAATGCCCTGAACGACAATATTTTTATTGTTCCATTTAATTTGGGCGTTGAAGCGAATTTCCCGGTAAGTTTTGCAACAAGAAATTTCAAAATTTTTGCAAAAGGCGGACTTGATTCTAAGCGCTATAAACTTTCTGATTACGAAGAACTTTATAATTTTGTGGCAATGGATTTTACGCCGTCTGAAGTTTCTGACTGGTACGGAATTCTGGAAGTTACAGTGCCGGTTTTGTATTCTTTTACCGGAACTGCAAAGGCTGAATATCGTTACACGGCATTTGGCAATAAATTTTACAGTCCGGTTTTTGATTCAGCGAACTGCACAAATGGACTTTACGGTTTTGACTCAGAAGAACGTTCAATTCTTGTAACTGATATTGATCTTTCGTATTTTTATAAACTTTTTACCTGTAATCTTCAGTGGCACGGAAACTGGTTTTATACTCCTGTGTTAGAAGATCCGATGTCCGTAAAAATTTCTCTGTCAATGGAAAGTGAAGAATCAAACTGGAAGGGCAGCCTTTCTGCAGAAATGGGAATTAACAAGGACGGCGTTTCAATTCCAATCGTTGATTTAAGCGGATTTGTAAAACTTAGCGATTCAATAAATCTTGTGGCTTCTTTAAACGATATGGTGAATTTATTTACCGGAAACAAAAGAATATACGCAGGACAATACATAGCAAGGGGCGGTAGCGCCTCTGTGATGATAAAATTTTTCTTCTAGGGGTACAAAATTATGTTTGAAACATTAAAATCTGGCGGAATCATTATGATTCCTATTATTATTTGTGGAATTCTTGCAGTTTTTATTATTGTAGAAAGAATTATTTACTTTAATTCAATCAAAAAACGTGATAAACAGCTTTTGCAGAACATTGATGATTTTTTGCGTCTTGGCGATTATGAAAAGGCAAAGGCACTTTGTGTTCAGGCAAACACTCCGTTTGGTGACGTTGTAAAAAAAGCAATTGAATGTCGCCGTTATGAAGAAGCTGATTTGCGCGAAACCGTAGAAGCCGAAATGGATTATGTTGTGCCGCGCCTTGAACATTTGCTTACGGCACTTGGAACAATTGCAAGTATTGCAACAATGCTTGGACTTTTTGGAACTGTAACGGGAAATATCAAGGCATTTGGAATTCTTGGCGGTGGCGGTACAATGGGCGATCCTTCCGTGCTTGCAGGTTCCATTGGCGAAGCTCTGATTACAACCGTTGCCGGACTTTCAGTTTCCATACCGTCTTTGATTTGTCATAACTTTTTTGTAAATCTTGTGAATAAAAAAATTGTAGAAATGCAAAAAAATATAACTTCAATTCTGCTCAGACTTACCGGCAGAATCAGCGCTTAAAACGGAGCTTTAAAAATGAGATTAAGAAGAAGAAAGGGGCAGATTCAGTCAAATATTGATATGACCCCAATGCTTGATATTGTTTTTCAGCTGATTTTATTTTTTCTGGTTTCTACGACCTTTGCAGTTTTGCCGGGAATTAAACTTAATTTACCGCAGAGCCGCACTTCAGAAGGGACTTCCGGTAGCGGAATTACAATTTACGCGAGTGTTGACGGAAAATATTATTTTAATGAAAAAGAAGTCAGCCTTGATGATTTGTCTGTTGAACTTTTGAGTTATGATACCGGTTCCGTGGAACGCGAAAATTTTCCGGTTTCTGTGGAAGCGGATGCCCTTGTGACAAATGGTGCCGTCGTAAAAATTTTTGATGTTCTTCGCGAAAGCGGTTATTCCGTGATTAATTTGCGCACCGCGGTGGAAAAACAAAAATGACAAAATATCCTCTTTTAGGAAAGTACAGTTCTCCGCTGTTTACAAGCAGGATTTTCTCTTTGATTATTACGGGAGTGGCAACGCTGATTTTTGCCCTGTGTGCCATTTTTATAAAATTCCCGGAAAATAAAAAAACAGAATACAAAACTGTTCAGATTACTTTGCTCGGAGAAAAAAATCCTGAAATTCCTGAGCCGTTTTTTGAAGAACCGCCTGTAGTTGAAAATTCAGAAAATCCTGAAATTGCAGAAGAAACGCCGTTAATTGAAGAAATTCCTGATGTGGAAATTCCCGCCGTGGAAAAAAATCCTGTGCCGGAAGTAAAAGTTGAAGAGACTGTTACAAAAACTGCCGCTCCGGAAGTGATAACTAAAAAAACTGAAACGCCGGTTTTACCACAAAAAAATGAACCTTTGACGTATGCAAAAGAAATTACCGGCGAAATTGCACCTGTAAAAAGCTCAAAAACCGTAAACGATTTTGATTTTGACGCAATGTTTTCTTCAGAAACGGCAAATTCCACAGTGAGTGCCAGCGCAACTAACCGCAAAATTGAAAATGCTTCCACAACGTTTAGCGGAAGTGCCGGTTCAACGGCCACTACCCAGACGTCAGGACAGCAGACAAGTTCAAAAACTGAAACTGGCGGTGTAAAAACTGTTTCTGAAAATACAAATTCTGCACTGAGTAATGTTGCAAAAGCAAAAGCGGCCGGCGCGGAAAATTCAAAAAGCGGAAAATCTGGTGTGGCAAACGGAAATGACGGTTCTTTGAATTCTATTACCTGGAAAAACGGCGAAGCTAGAAAAGTGATTTTTCCAAAAGAATTATCGCTGAAATTTTCTTCTGAGGCGCAAAAGATTCTGGCTTCTTACAGTCAGATTAATATTACTTTTGACGTAAATGCGGCCGGATATTTTGTTCCCGGTTCAATTTTAATAACCCCGTCCGTACCTGAAAAAGTACGGTCGGAAATTGAAGCGGAAATTACAGACTGGTGGTTTGAATCTGGTAGCGAAACTGCAACGGCATCTCTTGTTTGTTATATTCGGAAAAATTAATGCGCAAAGGATTGTAAGGGTAGCTGAAGGCAATTTCAATTGCCGAAGCTAAAGCCCGCAGGCGCGCAATTTGCGTGCCGAGGACTTTGTAGCGAACAGCGGAACCCTGGAAAGCCTGGCCCGACAGGGTGCGCCCGTAAATCTAAGGGAATCTGTGTATTTTTTATAAATTTAACTAGTATACTAGTGCTTTAGTTGCGGTTTTTTATTAGCGGTGGTATACTTTAGACATCAAAACAAAACAGGAGTTTCTTATGGAAATGACTTTACGATGGTACGGAACTGGATTTGATTCCGTTACTTTACAGCAAATTCGTCAGGTGCCTGGCGTTCATGGTGTAATTACGACTTTGTATGATTCAGTGCCGGGTGACGCTTGGGAAAAATCGGCAATTCAGAAAATTAAAAAGGAAGTTGAAGATGCCGGTTTAAAAATTGCCGGAATTGAAAGTGTAAATATTCACGATGACATTAAAATTGGTGGCGGCGAGCGGGATAAGTACATTGAAAATTATATAAAAACTCTTGAGCGACTTGGTCAGGAAGACATCCATATGGTTTGTTACAACTTTATGCCTGTTTTTGACTGGACACGTTCTGAACTGGCACGGCCTTGTCCGGATGGTTCAACTGTTCTGGCTTATAATTCCAAGGCAATTGACGGGGTAAAGCCGGAAGAAATGTTTGAACGCATGGATAAAAATTCCAACGGATTTATTTTGCCGGGCTGGGAACCTGAGCGAATGGCCCGCGTTAAAGAATTATTCCAGATGTATAAGGATGTTACGGAAGAAAAACTTTTTGACAATCTGGTTTATTTTTTGAAGGCAATTATGCCGGTTTGCGATAAATATAATATTGATATGGCAATTCATCCGGATGATCCTGCGTGGCCGGTTTTTGGGCTGCCAAGAATTATTACAAGTCAGGAAGGCGTTGTGCGTATGCTTAAGGCAGTTGATAACGTGCATAATGGCTTGACTTTCTGTACTGGTTCTTATGGCACGAACCGCAAAAATGATTTGTGCGAATTTATTAAGGCAGCGCAGGGAAGAATTCACTTTGCACATGTGCGAAACCTCAAGTTCAATACTGCAATTGACGATCCAGTGCTTGATTTTCAGGAGTCGGCTCATCTTTCTTCGGCTGGTTCTTTTGATATGTTCAAGATTGTTAAGACTTTGTATGAAACTGGTTTTGACGGCGTTATCAGACCGGACCATGGCCGTATGATTTGGGGCGAAAAAGCAATGCCGGGTTACGGACTTTATGACAGGGCACTTGGTGCGGCTTATCTGAACGGACTTTGGGAAGCGTGCGAAAAGTCTTTTGATAGAAGTGGCGTAAAATTGTACAGGTAAACTTGTAAGGGCAGGCGGAATATGAAATTAACAAAACAGGGAATAAAAAATAAGGACGAATGGATTGCGAAAGGCTATAAAATGCCGGAATTTGACACAGATGCCGTTGAAAATGCTACAAAAAAAGCGCCGTTCTGGATTCATTTTGGAGCGGGAAATATTTTTAGGGCTTTTCAGGCAAATGTTGTGCAGGAACTTTTGAATAAAGGCGTGATTGACCGTGGCCTTGTGGTTGCGGAAGGTTATGATTATGAAATCATAGAAAAAATGTACCGTCCTCACGACAGCATTTCGGCACTTGTTACATTAAAGGCTTCGGGCGACGTTGAAAAGACGGTTGTTGCTTCAATTGCAGAAGCTTTGACGGCAGATTCCGAAAACGAAGCGGACTGGAGTCGGCTTTGCGAAATTTTCAGAAATCCTGAATTGCAGATGGTCACTTTTACAATTACAGAAAAAGGTTACCTTTTGAGAAATGCAGCGGGCGTTTTGATGAACGGTGTAGAAGATGATTTTGCGGCGGGGCCCGTTCTTCCAAAATCTTACATCGGGAAAATTGTTACTTTGCTGCATGAACGCTACGTAAACGGTGAACTTCCGGTCGCAATGGTCAGCATGGATAACTGTTCGCACAATGGTGACAAACTTTACGCCGCCGTAAAAGAATTTGCTGAAGAATGGGAAAATCGCGGAGTTTGTAAGCCGGGCTTCCTTTCTTATATCAATAATGAATCAAAAGTAAGCTTTCCGTGGACAATGATTGATAAAATTACGCCGCGTCCAGATTCAAAAATTCAAAAAATCCTGGTTGATGACGGAATTGAACAGCTTGAACCGGTAATCACTTCTAAAAAAACTTATGTTGCGCCTTTTGTAAATGCCGAGGAAGTTCAGTACCTGGTAATTGAAGATAAATTTCCTAACGGACGGCCGGAACTTGAAAAAGCCGGACTTTATTTTACAGACCGTGCAACCGTAGACAAAGTCGAAAAAATGAAAGTCTGCACGTGTTTAAATCCTCTGCACACATTCCTTGCGGTAAGCGGTTGTCTTTTGGGCTACACTCTGATTTCTGCGGAAATGAAAGATCCAGAACTGCTTGCTTTGGTAAAACGCCTTGGCTACACAGAAGGACTGCCGGTTGTAGTAAATCCTGGAATCATAAAACCGGAAAATTTTATTGACGAAGTTGTTAATATCCGTATTCCAAATCCGTTTATGCCGGACACTCCTCAGCGAATTGCCTGCGATACTTCTCAGAAACTTAGCATTCGTTTTGGCGAAACAATTAAAGGTTATCTGAATCGTAAAGATTTGGACATCAACAACCTTAAAGTTATTCCTTTGACTCAGGCTTTGTGGCTGCGCTATCTGATGGCAATTAATGATGACGGCGAAAAATTTGAACTTTCTCCGGATCCGCTTTTGAGCGAAGTTTGTCCGGTCGTTGCAAATGTCAGTCTTGGCAAGGATTTTGATGTTCACAAAACAGTTAAAAATCTGCTTTCGCGTTCTGATATTTTTGGCGTAAATCTTTACGAAGCCGGCCTTGGCGAAAAAGTTGAATCATATTTCAAAAAACTTACGGCCGGAAAGGGAAGTGTCAGAAAAACTTTAAAAGAAGTTGCATCAGAATAGATTTTTGGGCGTATCCCTTCGCGCGGTGCGCTTCGGGTCAGGCTTTCTGCACTTCGCCGACTAGCCGCGGCTCATCCCTCCACTGCGTTCCGGGACTGCTTACGCAGGTGCGCCAATCCTTTACGCGTTTTAACGTAAAGAAAATTAAGGACTTTTTATGAAAGAATTTTTACAGCAGGATTTTATTTTGCAGACAGAAACTGCAAAGAAACTTTATCATTCGTATGCAGAAAATCAGCCGATTTTTGATTTTCATAATCATCTGTCCCCGCAGGAAATTTACGAAAATAAAACTCTGGGTAATCTTGCAAATGCCTGGCTAGATCACGACCACTACAAATGGCGTGCAATGCGTGCAGCCGGCGTAAAAGAAGAATTTATTACGGGGCATATTCGTTCTGACGGCACAGTAAAAAATGCCGAAGAATTAAAACCGGTTTTGCAGGCCCTAAATCTCACGGCAGAAGAGTATGACTATCAGCGTTATCTTGCTTTTGTAAAGACTTTGCAGGGCTGCATCGGAAATCCTCTTTACCACTGGAGCCATCTTGAACTTCAGCGTTATTTTGGAATTACACAGCCGGTTACAGAAGAAAACGCAAAATCAATCTGGGAAAAATGCAACGAATTACTTTCTCAAAAAGATTATTTTCCGCGCGGACTTCTTACAAAATTAAATGTAAAGGCTCTATGTACAACGGACGACCCGCTTGATGATTTGCACTGGCACAAAAAACTTGCAGAAGAATGGCAGGAAGTAAAAGTTTTGCCGTCTTTCCGCCCGGATTTGCTGATTAACGCAGAATCAGATGCCTATGCCCCGTACATTTCTAAATTGCAGGAAATTACAAAAATCAAAATCAAGAATATTGACGATATGCTAAAGGCTGCGGCACTCAGAATGGATTATTTTAAGGCTGCCGGTTCTTTGGTAAGCGATCATTCTCTGGAAAATGATTTTTATCTTCCGGCAAGTTACGAAGATGTAAACTACATTTTTCAAAAAGCATGGGTTGGCAAAAAATTAAATCATGATGAACTTGCAAAATACAAGGGCTACGTTCTTGTTGAACTTGGAAAACTTTACGCTCAAAAAGGTTTTGTAATGCAGATTCACATTGGCGCTTTGCGTGATCAAAACACGGCAATGTACAATTATGCCGGAAAAAATATCGGTGAAGACAGCCTTCAGGATTTTAATTTTGCCGTTCAGATTGGTGAAGTTTTAAATCAGATTTATTCTGCCGAACCTTCAGCAAAAGTCATTCTTTATAATTTAAATCCAAAAGATAACGAGGCAGTCGCGACTATGGCCGCAAATTTCCGAAATTGTATTTTTGGTCCGGCGTGGTGGTTTAACGATCACAAAGACGGCATTGAAGAGCAGATTCGGGTTTTTGCAAGAACGTCCGTGCTTTCTTCTTACGTGGGAATGCTTACAGATTCAAGAAGTTTTCTTTCTTATCCGCGGCATGAATATTTCAGACGAATTTTGTGCAACTTTGTAGGAAATCTTGTAGAAAACGGTGAATATCCAGACGATGAAATTCTTCTTGGAAAAATGGTCAAAGACATCAGTTTTGATAACGCTGTAAAGTTCTTTAATCTGAAAATAAACTAAAGAAAATCACAAACAATACGCAGGAGGCGTAAAAAATGAACGATACATTAAAAAAAATAGGTTCAACAGGAATTGTTCCGGTTGTAGTTTTGAATAACGCAAGTGATGCAGAACCGCTTGCAGATTCCCTTATAAAAGGCGGACTTCCGTGTGCAGAAGTTACTTTCCGTACCGCAGCGGCAGAAGAAAGCATCAAAATCATTGCTAAAAAATTTCCGCAGATGCTTGTAGGTGCCGGAACCGTACTTACAACTGAGCAGGTGGACAAGGCAATTGGTGCGGGCGCAAAATTCATTGTTGCCCCGGGATTTAATCCAAAAGTCGTAGAATATTGTCTCAAAAATAATTATCCGGTGTGCCCTGGCATTATGACTCCTACAGAACTGGAAATGGCACTTGGCTATGGCCTTGACGTTGTAAAATTCTTTCCGGCAGAAAATGCTGGCGGACTTAAAATGATTAAGGCAATTTCCGCACCGTACACAATGATGAAATTTATGCCAACCGGCGGAATTAATGCCACGAACGTTCGCGAATATCTTGCCTGCGACAAAATTCTTGCGTGTGGCGGCAGCTGGATGGTAAAAGGGGATTTAGTAAAGACCGGAGATTTTGCTCAGATAGAAAAACTCACTGCCGAAGCCGCATCAATCGTAAAAGAAATCAGAGGCTAGGGCCAACTCATTGACTTTTTATAAGGAGATATTATGAAAGTAGTTACATTTGGTGAAATTATGTTAAGACTGGAACCGGAAGGATATTTCCGCTTTGTCCAGGTTGATAAAATGACTTCTACATTTGGCGGCGGAGAAGCTAATGTTGCCGTTTCGCTTGCAAATTACGGTCTTGATTCTTATTACGTTACAAAACTTCCAAAACACGAAATTGGACAGGCCGCAATCAACAGCCTTCGCCGTTATGGAGTAAACACCTCGTACATTGTTCGGGGCGGCGACCGTGTCGGCATTTATTACAACGAACGAGGTGCTTCTCAGCGCGGTTCAAAATGTATTTATGACCGTGCACATTCTTCAATTGCAGAAGCAAAACCGGAAGATTTTGACTGGAACGCAATTTTTAAGGACTGTTCATGGTTTCATTTGACGGGAATTACACCGGCACTTGGCGGAAATATGGTTCAGATTTGTATAGAAGCGTGCAAGGCTGCAAAAGCGGCCGGCGCAACCGTCAGTTGCGATTTAAACTACCGCGGAAAACTCTGGACAAGAGAGCAGGCCCGCGCCGCAATGTCAGAAATCTGTAAATATGTTGACGTTTGCATTTCCAACGAAGAAGATGCCAAGGACGTTTTTGGAATTGAAGCAGAAAATACGGACATTAACGGCGGAAAATTGAACAAAGAAGGCTATAAATCTGTTGCAAAGCAACTTGCAGACAAATTTGGCTTTAAAAAAGTTGCAATTACGCTCCGTACTTCAATCAATGCAAACCGCAATAACTGGGCAGCGCTTTTGTATGATGGCAAAGACTATTGTTTTTCTAAAGAATACGAAATGTACATCGTTGACCGCGTTGGTGGCGGCGACAGTTTTGGTGGCGGCCTGATTTATGCAACTCTCGCCGGCAAATCTACCCAGGAAACCGTGGACTTTGCAGTTGCCGCTTCCTGCCTCAAGCACACAATCGAAGGTGACTACAATATGGTCAGCGTTGACGAAGTTGAAAAACTCGCCGGCGGTAATGGTAGTGGCCGTATCCAGCGTTAATTTTTAGATTTTTTTTATGAGGGCGTGTCCCTTCGCGCACACCACTGTGTATTTTATAATGCACCGTGGTGTTTTTTTTTACCGGAAACTTGATTATTCCTCGAAGTTTTGCGCTCCGGGCCGGGCTTTCCGCAGTTCCGCTGTTCGCTCCAGCCCCAGCATTCCGCGCCAGAACTATGGCACGGAATGGGCCGTGGCCCGCTTCGCGGCTGCTACAATCCCTCACGCAATTTTCTTTTCAAATTTTTATAATTTTGCCGATAATGACTACGTACAAGTCTCCAAAAGAGATTTTCTCAATTTTACAATTGATTTTTTTGGGAGTATAATTTCAGCTATGAACGAAGTTTTAAATGATGCAGATTATGAAATGTTCCGTAAGTTAATTTATGATGAAAGTGGCATTACGTTTTCTGCAACAAACAGATCAATTCTTGACAGCAGAATCCGCGAATTACTGCGCAAAAAGAATATTGCAACTCCAAAAGAATATTACGCAAACGTTATAAAAAATAATGAAGAAATGAAAGAAATGCTTGATTCCGTAACAACGAATCTTACGCGTTTTTTCAGAAATCAACCGCATTTTGATGCCTTTGAAAAATATGTAATTCCGCAGGTTATGGAACACAAACGTTCTCACGCTACGGACCGCACAATCAGAGTCTGGAGTGCCGGCTGTTCAACAGGCGAAGAACCGTACACCATTGCAATGGTTTTAAAAGAAATTCTGCCACCTGGCTGGGATTTTAAAATTACGGCATCGGATATTTCGTTAAAATGTCTTATGACGGCTCAAAATGGATTTTATCCGAACGCAAAAGTAGACGGAATTCCTGCCAATTATCTTCAAAAATATTTTACAAAAACTGAAAACGGCTATCAGGTAAAAGATGAACTGAAAAATCATGTGCATTTTGACTACCATAATTTAAAAAATGATTCGGGAATTAGAAATCTTGATGTTGTTTTTTGCCGCAATGTTTTAATTTATTTTGACGAAGCCGCACAAATAAAAGTAATAAATCATTTTTGGGACGATATGGCTCCTCAGTCTTATCTTTTTATTGGACATTCAGAATCTTTGTTTGGAATGAATACTGGTTTTGAATTTTTAAAAACTGACTGGGCATGTTTATATAAAAAAAATCTGCACTAAATTGGCGCCCCTCTAGCGCAATGGGATTGTAGCAGCCGCGAAGCGGGACACGGCAAGCCGAAGCGCCATTGTTCTGGCGCGCAGGAGCCGTGGCTGTAGGCGAATGCCGGAACTGCGAAAAGCCCGGTCTTTGCGAAACGGAGGCAAAGCCGTAGTGTAGCAAAGATGCGCCCGTAAAAAGTAAATTTAGGAAAAAGTTATGGATGAAATTTCAGTTTTAATTTGTGATGACTCTGCTTTAATGCGCAATTTAATCGGGCGTATAATTGAAGGCACGGACGGTCTAAAAGTTGCCGGAAAAGCGGAAAATGGCAAGGTTCTTCTTGAAAAAATCCCGGAATTAAAGCCTGACGTTATTCTTCTTGATATTGAGATGCCGGTTATGACTGGCGTTGAGTTTTTAAAGGCCAGAAAAGAGCAGCACATTGACGTTCCGGTTATTATTTTGTCCAGTATTGCGACTCAGGGGGCTGCGGTTACAATGCAGTGTCTTGAACTTGGCGCGTCGGATTTTATTACAAAGCCGGGTGGAACTTCCGTTACATTAAAAATTTCTGATGTCAGCAGTGATATTATTGAACGTGTTGCGTCTTATGGTGGCGCGTATGCTTCTACTCACGGAAAAATAATTCCATTCCCGGAATTTTTTCATAATCAGATAAAATTAAAAGAGGCCGAACGTTTTGTTCAGCAGAAAAAAGGCGATGAACTTGCAAAAACGGCCGTTATAAAACATTCAGAGTTTAAACAGATTCAAACTTCGTGGTCGGCGCCTAAAAAGAAGGAGCCGGTTGTAATTACTCCTGTGCGCGACGGCGGAAGAATTGAAGTTATTGCGCTTGGAATTTCTACCGGCGGCCCAAATGCCCTGCGCACTCTTTTTGCAAAAATTGATCCGCTTGTAAAACAGCCGATTCTGGTTGTTCAGCATATGCCGGCGGGTTTTACAAAAGAATTTGCGGAAAGTCTGAATAGAATTTGTCCTCTTACCGTTACAGAAGCGGTGGACGGGGAATTATTGCAAAGATCGCACGTTTATATTGCGCCGGGTGGCTGGCATATGACGGTAGAAATGCGCGCACTTGGAAAAACTATTTCGCTAAATCAAGATGATCCTAGAAATGGTCACCGCCCGTCCGTTGATGTCTTGTTTGAATCGGTTGCAAAAGTTTACAAAAATCACGCTCTTGGTGTAATTATGACCGGAATGGGACGTGACGGTGCGGTTCAACTTGCAGAAATGCGTAAACAGGGCGCGTGGACTTTAGGTCAGGACCAGGAATCTTGCATTGTGTACGGAATGCCAAAAGTCGGTTTTGAACTTGGCGGTGTGCAAAAACAAGTTCCTTTGGAAAATATGGCCGCAGAAATAAGTTCTCTGGCGCGCGAACACGAATCATTTTAGAATTGTGACGGAATCATTGAGTTAAACAGCGCAGTTATTTTTTCACTTCCAAGTTTCTGGCAGTTTTCTTTGATTAATTTTATGCCACGTTCACTGGCGTCTTTTATGCACGAATTTGTATTTAAAAGTGCGATGCAGTTTTCTACGGCAGGCGAATTAATGCCTTCTTTTGAAGCCTGTTTCATAAATCCTGCGATTTTTTCTTTATTTTCCGGATTTTTTTGAATGTGGAGCAGCACCGGCATACTTTTTTTGCCTTCTACAATGTCGTCCCCGCGTTTTTTGCCCGGATTTCCGCTTGTAAGGTTTATTACATCGTCAATTATCTGAAATCCAATTCCAATGTTTGCGGCAATTTCCCCGATTTTTTTAGAATCTTCCGCGGACATTCCGCCACAAAGACATCCCAGCTGAGACGCAAGAGAAGCAAGCGTTCCGGTTTTATTTTTGACCATCACAGAATATTCTGCTGCGGACGGGAAAAAATCAGGATTTCTGTGCCAAAAAATATCCATGGCCTGGCCCAAATGCAGTTTTCTAAGTTCACGGGTATAAAGTTCATAAAGTTCAAGTTTCATTTTTTCAGGGATTTTTGAATTATTTATGCACACCGGCGCCTCAAAATAAAGCCAGGAACCGCAGTTTAGTGCCGTGTCAAGACCGTAAGTTTTGTACGCCGCAGGTTTTCCACGCCGGAAATCAGAAGAATCTTCAATATCATCATGAATTAAACTTGCCGTGTGTACAAATTCAACAAGGGGAGTCAGGGCATAAACCTGAGATTCTGACAATGCCGTGCCGTGATTTTTCTTTAAACTTTCTTCGTAAAGTAAAATCATCAAAAGGGGGCGCCATCGTTTGCCACCGGCATCCATAAGTTCTTTGTTTGGTTCAATGAGTTTTTGAATGTACGGCAATTCCAGCGTTTCTTCGTCATCAAAAGAGTTTTTTTGCCATTCATTTTGTGCAGAATGAGGCAAAGCCTTAGCTAGTGCGTCTTCAATTTTTGAAAATCTTTGTGAAAATTCTTCTAACATTATTCAGTTACTATAATGAGAGCCTCTAAAAATTGCAATTTTTGGAAATGTCCATAATGCAGTTGCAATTAAATGACAAATTCAAGGCAAAATTGATGTCAAAAGATTCTTTTCCTTAATTTGACATAAAACTTATTAGTTAGTTATAATAAAGTAAAAAAATATTAGGATAAAAGGGCTTATGGAAAATAATAATGCATTGATTCCGGGTTTCAATACAGAAAAAGACGATAGCCTTACAATAAATCTGAGAAAGGCTGACGGAGTGAACCGCGGTATTTTTATTTACCTCAGCGGTTATATAGACACTTACAATTCAAGTTTTTTTCAGAAACAGATTACAAAAATTATTGAAGCCGGATACATTAATTTAATATTCAACTGTTCTTCCCTGAATTATGTTTCTTCCACGGGAATAGGCTCTTTTACAGTTTTCTTAAAAATCGTAAAACCAAAAGGCGGTGATGTTGTTCTTCTTGAAATTCAGCCTAAAGTTTACGAGGTTTTCCAGCTTTTAGGATTTTCACAGTTTTTTAATATCAAAAATACACCAGAAGAGGCGGTGTCATTCTTCAAAAACGGTAATGGCGCTGACCGGCAGTCAGTTTTTCCAAAAATTATTACCTGTCCGGTTTGTAACAAAAGGTTGCGGGCAATCAGGTCTGGAAGATTCAGATGTTCAGGCTGCCGTTCAATTCTGGAAATTAACGCGCGTGCCGAAGTTTCCCTTGGTTAAATTTTGTTTTTACAAGACTTCAGAACTGTTCTGAGGTCTTTTTTTTTTGGATTTTTTAGAGATGACCTTATCCACAGATTGCCGGTGCGCTGGGCGTTTTTCCACAGTTTTCCACAAGTTATCCACATTTTTTTTGCGGGTTGTGCACAGTTTTTCAACAGCGGAAATATAAAATTGTGTTATAAGAAAAAATGACTTTTAAACGTTAATTTTCTAATTCTTTGTATTGTAAATAAATACATTTTGTTTGTAACTTTCTTTGATATTAATTTTTCTAAAAGACTCATAAAATCCTGTTTTGACTGTTTGTTTTTATCCCCATAAATCCACAAGTTATCCACACTTTATTCACAATTCAGGGAATTTCTGAAAATCAGAGCGTTTTGCGTTCAAACTTAGCACTTACAATTATGCAATTTTTAACCGATAATGAGTTTATGCAAAAGGCTTTTAGGTTATTACTTGTATATTTTCTGATGTTTCTGGCAAGTCTTGCTGTTGGAACGTTTGTTTATCTCCTTTTTACAGAAATTCAAGGTCATATTGCCGGCCAGAATGTAAGTTTTTTTGATAAAGACTTGATTTTAAAAGCCGTTTTTCTGGTTTCTTATTCTGTATGTTTTTTGATTTGTCCTTTTGTTTCTTTTTATAAAATCCGCCACACATCAGGATTGGCACAGTCCATTATGTTTGTAATTCTGGTTATTGTGACCTGGTGTGCAGTTTTTCCGGGCCTTAATTTTCTTGAAAAATTCAGTTACAAACATTTGCCTGAAACGAATAAAATTTCTCATCTTTCCGGAAATTATTTTAGAAAAGATGGCAGCAAAATTTATTATTTTACGCGGGATTTTTATTCTGATGACACAAATACGGTTGTGATTGACACTTCCGATGACGGCGTTGTTTCCGTTGAAAAAATTGAAGACACTCCGGATTTTCCACTTTACAATGCGTCAAAACCTTATAACGAAGTTGAAATCAAAAAAGTTCTTGAACCTTCTCCGATTTTAAAATTCATAGACTTGCGCTACCTTTCTGATATGGGATTAGGCGCCCTTGCTTCCGGCTGGACGTTCTACCTGGGATTTATTTCAATCGCACTTGTGCTTGGTGCCTTGTTTTTTGTGAGTGATATTTCTGAGTGGAAACTTTTAAATTCCCTGATTTTGATTCTTGGAACAATCCTGGTTTTGTTTGTAAATGACTTTTTGTATTCAGAAAGTGGAAGTTCCTTTGTAAATTGGGCAGAAAAAGCCGGATTCATAAAGTCGCTCAAAAAAGTTTTTGATAATCCCGTACTGGTTTTGATAAATTTACTGTCCTTTATAATATTGACTGTAACAGCCATTATTTCTCTGATTCTAAAAAAACACAAAAAAGAGGATTAGACTGTGAAAAAGATTTTAGGTATTTCGTCAATTTTTGCAGCAATCGGACTTATTGTCTGCATCGTGTTTGGTTTTGCGCTTCCTCTTAAAACTGATGTTCCTGCAAGTTCGCTTACGGGCTATAAAATTCTTTGTGGCCTGGAATATTTCTTACGCTTTTTGCCACCGCTGATTATTACCGGTTTTGTTGTCAGTTGTTCGGTTTATTTTGGACATAATCCGGAAGGCAGTACAGACCGTTTTTCTGTGGCAATGTTAAAACGTCTAAAAAGTATAATGATTTGTGCCATAATCATTTCTGCAGTGCTCACGATTTGCACTGAAACTGGCGGTTTTTTAGTTCGTCTTAACAAGGAAAAAATCCAGAATCGGCCAAAACTTTTGAATGAATATATAAATATTGGTAGTGACCTTTATAATCGCGGTTATTATGACCGTGCAATCAGATATGCTTCTGCCGCGCTGGAATTAGATCCAAAGTCAAGGGAGGCCGCAAATTTACGCGATAAATCTGAACTGGAAAAAAGTCGTAAAGAAAATGCCTCGTACCGCTTCCGCCTTTACGAAGGTTTGAACGAAGAAGCAGAAACTGTAACGCGAAGTTCCGTTGATAAGGAAAAACTGAGCACCGTTTATGATTTTGTCTGCAAAGCTCAAAAATATTACGAAAATCAGGAATGGTTTAACGCACATTATTATGCAGAACAGGGCTTGAAAATTGCAGATTCTAAAGACCCGAATTATAAGGAATTACGCGAACTTTCTACAAAGTCCTGGTATCGCCTGACTGCAACTCATGTTTTGAAAAAAACTCAGGATCAGGAAAATTTTGATAAAAAGTACGAAGGCTACAAGGCTCTTGTTAAAAAAGATGATTTAAAGGCCTACTATATTTTTAAGGAACTTTATGAAACTTCCGCAGATTTGCAGCGCGACCCTGATGTAAAATTTTATCTTGAAGTTGCAGAAAACAATCTTAAGGAAAAATACTTTTTTATTGATGAAACTCTTGAACTTTCGACTTTTGAAGATTCAAATGACATTTATTTTGCTTACCCTTACAAAGATGGTTCTGTGGATATAATTTATTTTAAAGGACTTTCGACAGTGCAGGATACTGGAAAATCCGTGCAGTATTTGCGAAACCTTACGATTCTTTCTCTTGATTCTGAAGGCAATGAAATACGGCGCATTACGGATCCTTATGCAAAAGTTTTGCCGGTAGACGTAAAATCTGTGAATTCTACGCTGAAAATGGAAATGGGCATTGATAATTCTGCGGAATTTGTTCCGTACGTTATGCTGAATTCCGTTGGCCGTGATGAACCGAATACTGAAATTCGGGCAACGTTTACTTATGCGGACGGGCGCACCGCTAAAAACCGTGATTTTTTAATTCTGCCAGTTTCTTATGATGATTTTTTAATGCTTGAAGATTCTGCGCAAAATCCAGAAATTATGCCGGTCTTGAGCCTTTTTAAAATGGTCAGAAAATGTGAACCTTACGGTTTTATTCCAGAAATTTACGGAAGCACTCTTTTGAACCGGGTTCTTTATCCGCTGTTTATAATTTTGATTTGCGTTTTGCTTGCCACATTTGGCTGGAACAACAGAATTGGTTTAAAGCAGTATTTTAAAATGTCCTGGGCACTGTTCTTTCCGTTGATGTTTGTTGTGGCTCTTGTTTTTTATGAAATTTTATTTTTTGTGTTTAAAATCATAAACTTTGCAATTTTAAGTTCCTGCCCGGGAATTTTTTCTGCAATTTTTGCCTGCCTTGGAATTTATGTTTTCTGCCTTGCCTTGATTTTTGTCTTTTTCTGTTCAAGAACGACGAAAAAATAGTACGTTTAGCGCTAAAAGTTGAGGCGTTGGACGCTTTGCTTACTTAGTTTTTTTACGATTTTCAGGGCGCAAATGCATCGTTCCAAGTCGCATTTCCGTGCTCGCTCATTCCGCTCGGCGTCCTCAGGCAAAGCCTTGCGGTCGCTGGCTACGCTTACGCTTGCCACACTACAATTCTCCGGCGCAGTTGGCAGTAAAACTTTAATTTTTCTCAAAAAATAAAAGGCTGTGTTTTTTAAGTGTTGTACAAAACTAACGGGGCGTTGCGGGGTGTCCCCGCTAGAAGGGGTAGGCCGCAACCGTGTGCGGCCGAGGGGAATGCTTTCCCCATCAAAAAATTTATCTTGTAAATAAGTGTTCAGAATATTAAAATTATGCCGTGCAAATTTCTTGCATGAGGTTTTTTTATGGACTTACAAGGTTTAGACAAATCAATTCGTCGTGTTCCTGATTTTCCAAAGCCAGGAATTGAATTTTACGACATCACAAGTATTTTAACAAATCCAGAAGCATTTAATTATTGTCTGCAAAAAATGTACGAACTGTACAAAGATTCAAAAATTGATGCAATTGCCGCTGTAGAATCCCGCGGTTTTATTTTTGCCGCTCCGCTTGCTCATCAGTTGGGACTTCCGCTTATTTTAATCAGAAAAAAAGGCAAGTTGCCGGGCGAAACTTACAGTTGTTCTTATGCTCTTGAGTATGGAACTGCGACAATTGAAGCGCACAAGGCCGACATTAAAAAAGGTCAGAAATTCCTGGTTGTAGACGATTTGATTGCAACTGGCGGTACACTGGCTGCTTCTAAAAAACTGCTTGAAATGGGCGGCGCCGAAGTTACGGACTTTTTTGGCGTTATAGGACTTCCGGCTTTGAATTATGATAAGGTTCTTGCCCCTGCAAAAATTTCAACGCTCATTAACTTTGACGGTGAGTAAAATCTGTAAATTCATAAAAATAAGGAAAATAAAATGATTAGACTTCCAGAAAAATATAAAAGCATTTTGGGAACAAAAGAAACTGAACACGCAATTGTTGCAATTAAAGATTTTTTTCAGATGGGACTTTCTACTGAATTAAATCTTACAAGAGTTACCGCTCCGCTTTTTGTAGAAGCCGGAACTGGATTAAATGATGATTTAAACGGCGTTGAACGGCCGGTAAGTTTTCCTGTAAAGGTTTTAAATGATCAGAAAATGGAAATTGTACAGTCACTTGCAAAATGGAAGAGACTTAAAGTAACAGAAATGGGGCTTAAACCAGGATTTGGAATTTACACTGATATGAATGCCCTGCGCCCTGATGAAGATTTGGATCCGATTCATTCTATTTACGTTGATCAGTGGGACTGGTGTATGGCAATTGACCCGCTTGACCGTACAGTTTTTTATCTTCACGACATTGTAAAAAAGGTTTACAACTGCATTAAACGCGCAGAATTTTTTATTTATGACCGCTATCCTGCAATAAAACCGATTCTTCCGGCTGAAATTAAGATTCTTTATGCTGATGATTTACAGCGTCAGTATCCGGAATTAACTCCAAAACAGCGCGAAGACAAGGTTGCAAAAGAATTTGGCGCCGTATTTATTACTGGTATTGGCGGAAAATTGCCGGACGGTACAATTCATGACGGCCGTGCCCCTGATTATGATGACTGGATTACAGAAACTGGCGATGGTCACTGCGGTTTAAATGGTGACATTGTTGTTTGGAATCCTGTGTTGAATTCTGCATTTGAACTTTCTTCAATGGGAATTCGTGTAAATCCTGAAAGTCTTAAGGCCCAGCTTGAAGAACGCGGATGCCAAGAAAGAGCAAAACTTATGTTCCATTCAAAATTATTGAACGGCGAATTGACTCAGACTTTGGGTGGCGGAATTGGACAGTCAAGACTCTGTATGTTCCTTCTCCGTAAAGCACACATTGGCGAGACTCAGGTTAGCGTTTGGACCGAAGAAATCAAAAAAGACTGCGAAAAACGAGGAATTACGCTTCTTTAGTTTGTCGCCCGATATTCTTAAAAAAGGCCTTTTAAAGACATGAATGAAGAATATAAATTTAAAACCTGCGAATTAGAACAGCAGATTCCTTTTTTAAAAGATAAAGGAATTACGGAATTTTCAATAAATGATGATTCTGTTGCCTGTGATAAAAAGCAGGTTTTAAAAATTTTATCGCTTTTTACAAAATTTGCCCCGGACGTTTTTCTTTCAATCAAACTTGATGCGCTTGTAATTGACAGAGAAACTGTGCAGGCCCTTTCCGCATTATTTTGTTCTGTTGATATTCCTCTGAAAGTTCAGGAAAAAGGCGGAAAATTACTTTTTGATAAAAAATTTTATACAAATAAGGCAAAAATCCTGAATGATGCGGAAATTACGTTTGGTTTTCAGTTGACTTACGCTCAGGAAAAAGGCGACACTCTAAAATTATTTATGGATCGTCTTGATTTTGCGCTTAATCAGTATCCAAATCACATTGATTTTCCGCAGACAGAAAATTCAGAAAATCCGGAAACTGCAAAAGTCACGGGGCTTTATTCGGCACAGGATATTCGTTATTCACGGGATATTGCGTTTGCGTGCAGGACTTTTTATTCTGCGGGGCGGGCAGTTCCCTGGTTTTTGAGTGTTTTAAAACCGCTGCGGATTTATCCTTCAAAATTTTTTGCTGATTTTAGCGAATGGCAGCACTGCAATAATTGTGATTACAAAAGCGGATTTTTGCCGGAAGCGGAAAATCATAAATCAATAGAAAAAATGCAGATTCTTTTTCTTGAACAAAAATATGAAGAAAAAAAATGCCCGGAACTTTTTCAGGCGGTAAAAGATATTGTGATTTTGAACGGTGCAATGTCGCGTCTTGCCGGCGAAGGCGAAGAATGTGAAATTAAAACTTCCTACCATCCTGATGATTTGCTTGGTTTTGATGCTTTTGATATTGCCTCGTTTTGCGAAAATGTCTGCATGGAAAATTGTCAGATTGCACTGCGCCTTGTAAACGGTCAGCCTGACATCCAGATAAAAAATTAACTTTTTGATTTTATGGAAAAACTAAATCTTTTTACAAATGAAACTTTGCGGCTTGATGAATTTTTGCGCCGTGAACTTCCGTCAAAAATAAAAACTGATTCAAAACAAATCAAAGAAATTTCCAATTCAAAAATAAGAAGACTTATTCTTGCGTTCTGCGTTTCTGTAAACGGAAAAAAATGTTGCCGGCCGGCTTTTGAATTGCGCGGAAAATCCTTTGTAAACGTTGAATTTGATTTTGAAAAATTCTTTTACGAAAAGCAGCCCGACGACATAAAATTTGAAGTCACGGAAAAATCAGTTCTTTACGAAGATGAAAATCTGATTTTTATAAATAAACCGGCATTTTTTCCGGTGGAACAGACAATTACCGGTAATCGCGACAATCTTCACGATTCTGTTGTTAATTTTTTGTGGAAAAGAAATCCGGAATTAAGAAATTCTCCGTACGTTGGAATTATGCACCGCCTGGACAAAGACACTTCCGGCGTAATTTTGTTCACTAAAAACCGTGCCATAAATAAAGCGGTTTCTGATATGTTTCAAAATCATAATTTTACAAAAGAATATATTGCCGTTTGCTCTGAAAATAAAAAATCAAATTCTTCACTCAAAAAAGGAAGTCGTTTTACTGTAGAAAAATTTATGGGCAGAATTTCAGGAAAATCAAAAACTGGAAAGTGGGGGACTTTGAACGAAAAAGACGGCGGGCAGTATTCAAAAACGGATTTTGAAATAATTGACGAAAAAGAAATCAACAGAAAAAAATATTTTGTCGTAAAATGTTCGCTTTTTACGGGGCGCACACACCAAATCCGCGTGCACTTGAGCGAAGCCGGCCTCCCGATTCTTGGCGATGAACTTTACGGTGGACAAAAATCTGACCGACTTTATCTTCATTCAACACGGATTGCGTGTCATACCGAAAATCTTGATTTTGATGTAACAGCCCCGTGTGAATGGAAATTCACAGAAAATTTTACAATTTAGTCCAGTAAAGCGTATATGCCTCGTTTGTAACTTCGTACAGCGGAATAAAAGTTGTTTCTCGTGACTGTCCGGTTGTACGGTAAGTTGACTGCTGCCACGGGAAAGTGCTGTAAGTGTGTTCCTGAGCCTGACGCAGCGGAAGATTTTTATCAAATTTCAAGCCATAATCATTATCGCTAAGGCCGGCAAGAACGATTGGACCTTCCATAATTGCAAATTTTTCTGGCAAGTCACTGAGCGTTGAAATATGAAGTCCCGCGTGAAGATAAAGCGTGATTTCATCTTTTTGCCACTGACGGTTCAATTCTAAAAATCCATTTTTTATTTCAGGATTTTCAATTTTTTCACCGTTTAACCTGAGAAGGAAACTTTCCGCCCATTCAGGAATGCGCAGTGCAATCGTAAAATTTTCCGGCATAACAGTATTTACCGTGAATTTTAACTGCCAGCGATTGTTTTCATCAGATTTTGAATCATCAAAAAAAGCTGCATCGTTGTAATATTTCATATTTACATTTTGCGAAATGCTGACTTTTGCGGACGGAAGATTAATTTCCGCAGAACTTGGAATATATTGTCCCACAAAAATTTTATTATTTTCCGCATCAGAGTAATAGCACAACTGAGGATAAATTGTCTGAGCCTGAACCATTGTGCCGTGACAGCACCAGAAATCACGCGTAGGAGTACCCCATTTTTTCTTTGAACCGGATTTCATCGGCAAAAAGTAAGTTGGCATTCCAGTTTCTTTATTTTGCTGGGCAATAAAGCCGTTGTACAATGCTTTTTCAATGTAATCAAGATATTCTTTATTTCCGGTAAATTTAAAAAGAAAATCCGCAGTCCGCACCATATTGTAAACCGTACAAAATTCCTGATTTCGTTCTCCAATAAAACTTCCCAACTGATGAGGAGGTGTCCAGAATTCACCGGCACCTTGACCGCCAGTGCAGTAACTTTCGTGATCTTTTACTCCAATTTTCCAGAATCCTTTTAAAACATTCAGATATTTTTCATCTTTTGTGATTTCATAAAGGCGCGCCGCCCCGTGAATAAACGGAATACTTGCGTTCTGATGACTGTTTGTAAGAGTGTCGCGGTCTTCAATCATATCCGTAAAAATTGAAGGATTACCGTAACGTTCTGCAAGAGTCATATATTTTTGCTTGCCGGTAATTTCGTAAAGTTCACACCAGACTTCAATCATTCCGCCCTGTTCGCCTTTATAAATTGCCCACGGAGTTTCAGATTTTAAAACGCGGTCAGTCCATTTTACATACCAGTCAGAAAGATTATTTAAAATCGTGAGTGCTTTTTTATTTTTTGCATAAGAATACGAATCAATAAGTCCCATAATCAGTTTGTGCATTGTGTACTGAGGACTCCAGATATAATCGCCGGTTTCCAGTTTTTTAAAATATTTTTCGCTGAAAGGTCCAATCCATTTGCCGCCGTTCAATTTCTGGCAGCGTTCCAGTTCATCAATAATAAAATCAAGTTTTGCTTTTAATTCAGTGTCGCCGTTTGTCGCAATCAGAACAGAAGCGGCAGAAAGCCAGTGGCCTAAAAAATGTCCGCGCAACTGACAGACCGGAGCTTCCCAGCCCCAGTGAATATTTGCCTTTGCAGGATCATCAATTACTTGAAGTCCCGGAATTATAATTCCTGCTTCCCAGTAAAAATTTTGCAAAAGACACTGCGATTTAAGCGATAAAAGGTAAGAACGGTTAAGTTCCGCACGTTCAGTAAAAATTCCCGGTAAAAGACGGGCATTGCCCGCAGAAATATTATTAATCATAAAAAGAAGATTACATTTACAAAACTTAAAAGTAAATTGCAGTTTGTGTTTTTTTTAATATTTTTATGGGCGTGTCACCGCGGGCTTCCGCCTTCGTTACCGTTACAATCGCTCACGCAGGTTAAGTGTCTAATGGACAATTTTACTTTTTTATCATTATTGTCCATTACTAATGGACAATTTTTATAGTTATTGCAAAATTGTCCATTATTACTGGACGATTTTGCGATTTATGGTAAAATTGTCCACTAGAAAGGCAATCAGAATATGATAGATCGTAAAATTTACATAAAACCAATCCGCGATTTTTACGAAAGTGACCTCATAAAAGTCATCACAGGAATAAGACGCTGTGGAAAATCAATTATCTTGAGGGAAATAATTGCAGAAATAAAAAGCAAATCGGATAACGTCATTTTTCTTGATTTTGAAGACACTGCAAATTTAAACGCCATTCCAGACAGCATAAAACTTCTGGAATATATAGAAACTCAGCGCAAAGATAAAAATTCTCTGTGCTATGTTTTTCTTGATGAAATTCAGCGGGTAAAAGACTGGAACGGAGCGTGCAGAACACTCCGCTTACGTAATTGTTCAGTTTTTATTTCCGGTTCAAATTCAAAGTTACTTTCGCGCGAATTTACAAAAGAATTAAGCGGCCGTTACGTTTCCTTCAGAATCAGACCATTTGTTTACCGGGAACTTGCAGAATATGCAAAGGAACTTGGCAAAAGCATTTCACTCACGGATTACATTGTCTGGGGCGGTTTTCCAAAAAGGCTGGAATTTCCAACGCCGGAAGCTCAAAAAAAATATCTGAATGAATTAAACGAAACAATCATCCTCAACGACATAATAACGCGGTATAAAATCCGCAAAATTGAAATTTTTAAAAGAATTGCAAATTATGTGATGATTTCAAATTCAAGGATTTTTTCGGCACGCTCTGTTGCAGATTATATGAAAACAAACGGTCTGTCCTGTTCAATCACAACCGTAACAAAATATATTTCATATCTTGAGGAAGCCTTTGCTGTAGAAACCGTAAAATTGTACTCAAAAAAAGCAAAACGGGAACTGGAATATTATCAGAAAATGTATGACGAAGACGTTGCATTTAATTCAATCCGCGCGGTAAACGGACGCTACGACGTGACTCACAATTTTGAAAACGTAATTTACAATGAACTTTTGTACATGGGCTATTCAGTTTGTGTTTACAATGACGGCAAGCACGAAATTGACTTTATAGCAGAAAAAGGAAACAAAAAATTTTTTATTCAGGCGGCATATTCCGTTGCCGAAGAAAAAGCCTGGACTCGCGAAATGGAAGCTTTCAAGAATCTTGATAATTCAAATCAGAAAATTTTAATCACAAATGACGAAATTGATTATTCCACAAGCACAGTCCGCCACATTCAGTTCAAAGATTTTGTTTTTCTTGATGAACTTTAGGATTTTTTGCGTGACATTTGTTTAGAAATCCCCTTGGTAAAATCATTAAATTTTTGTTGACGATTTTTATTTATTCTTATTATTTTTTATATAACAAAAGTTTTATGCAACTTGAAGAAAGGATAGATATGGCTGACAAGAAAAAAGAAAAAACAACAAATGAAGAAGTTGAACAGAAAACAGAAGAAACTTCTGAAAAGTCAGAATCAAAAGAAACTGAAGCAAATGCTGCCGAATCAGAAAAAACTGAGGAAGTAAAAGAACCTTCAGCTGAAGAAAAAATTGCTGCGCTGGAAAAAGAAAACGCTGAATTAAAAGATCAGCTTTTGCGTCGTGCTGCAGATTTTGATAATTACAGAAAGCGCACAATTAAAGAAAAGGAAGATCTTTCTGTTTATGCAAATGCAAGTCTGCTTGGTGATTTGCTGGACAGTCTTGATAATTTTGACAGAACTGTTCAGGCCGGTGCAAACGCAACTGACGTAAAATCTGTTGTGGACGGCATAAAAATGATAAACAGTAATCTTGTAAAGATGCTGGAAGATAAATATGGACTTGTTGCTTACGGTAAGGAAGGAGATGAATTTAATCCTGATGAACACGAAGCAATTGGCCGCATGGAAGAAGAGGGTGCTGAAAAGGAAACTTTAAAGCAAGTATATCTAAAAGGATACAAACTGAAAGAACGGGTTATAAGACACGCTAAAGTAATGGTTAGCGTTCCAAAATCTTAAAAATCCGTTCGGAATTTTACATAAATAAAAGATAAAAGGAGCAAAAATATGGCTGGAAAAATTATTGGTATTGACTTAGGAACAACAAACTCTTGTGTTGCCGTTATGGAAAACGGTGAACCGGTTGTTATTCAGAATTCAGAAGGCGGACGAACAACACCTTCTATTGTTGGTTTTACAAGCAAAGGAGACAGAATTGTTGGTGCTCCTGCTAAAAACCAGATGGTTACAAACCCTAAAAACACAGTTTATTCTGTAAAACGTCTTATTGGTCACAGATTCAGCGAATTGACTGGCGAAGCTGCAAAACTTCCGTACAAAGTTGTAGATCACGGCGAGGATGTTCGTGTTGAAGTTGACGAAAATGGAGCAAAAAAACAGTATTCTCCACAGGAAATTTCTGCATTCATTCTTCAGAAAATGAAAAAAACTGCGGAAGATTATCTTGGTCAGGAAGTTACAGAAGCCGTTATTACAGTTCCTGCATATTTTAATGATGCTCAGCGTCAGGCTACAAAGGATGCCGGTAAAATTGCCGGTCTTGATGTAAAACGAATCATCAACGAACCTACTGCTGCTTCTTTGGCATTTGGTTTTAAACAGGATTCTGATAAGGACAAGACAATTGCCGTTTACGACCTTGGTGGCGGTACATTTGATATTTCTATTCTTGAACTTGGTGACGGTGTATTTGAAGTAAAATCAACAAACGGTGATACACATCTTGGTGGTGATGACTGGGACCGTGTAGTTATCAACTGGCTTATTGATGAATTCAAAAAGGACACAGGAATTGACCTTTCTGGCGATCCTATGGCTATGCAGAGACTTCGTGAAGCTGCAGAAAATGCAAAAATCAGTCTTTCTAACCAGACTACAACTGATATTAACCTTCCGTTCATTACTGCTGATGCAAATGGTCCAAAACACTTGCAGAAGACACTTACACGTGCTCAGTTTGAACAGATGACTGACAATCTTTTTGAACGAACAAAGGAACCTTGCCGTAAGGCTCTTGCAGACGCTGGAATTACAGCTGACAAGATTGACGAAGTTCTCCTCGTTGGTGGTTCTTCACGAATGCCAAAAGTTCAGGAAGTTGTAAAACAGATTTTTGGAAAGGAAGGAAGCCGTGCCGTAAACCCAGACGAAGCAGTAGCAATTGGTGCTGCAATTCAGGGCGGTGTACTTGGCGGAGACGTAAAAGACGTTCTTTTACTTGATGTAACTCCACTTTCACTTGGTATTGAAACAATGGGTGGCGTTATGACAAAACTTATTGCGCGAAATACTACAATTCCTACAAAGAAGAGTCAGGTATTCTCTACAGCTGCTGATGGTCAGACTGCCGTATCAATTCACGTACTTCAGGGTGAACGTGAAATGGCTGATCAGAACCGTACACTTGGACGTTTTGATTTGGTTGGTATTCCAGCTGCTCCACGTGGAGTTCCTCAGATTGAAGTTACATTTGATATTGATGCTAACGGTATTGTTCACGTTTCTGCAAAGGATTTGGGAACAGGCAAGGAACAGCACATTCAGATTACTTCTTCTTCAGGACTTTCTGAAGCCGAAATTGACAAGATGGTTAAGGATGCAGAAGCAAATGCCGCTGCAGATAAGGCAAAACGTGAAAGCGTTGATGCTAAGAACGAAGCTGACAGTTTGATTTATGCAACAGAAAAATCTGTAAAAGATCTTGGTGACAAGGTTGATGCAGCAGAAAAACAGAAGATTGACGATGCCGTTGCCGCTCTTAAACAGGCTTTGCAGGGCGATAATGTTGAAGACATCAAGGCAAAAACAGAAGCTTTGAAACAGGCTTCTTACAAGATTGCCGAAGAACTTTATAAACAGCAGGGAGCTGCCGGTGCAGGCGCTCAGCCAGGTGCTGATTCTACTGGCGGAAACAATAATGCCGGTGGTAATACTTCTGGTAACGACGGCGACGTTGAATACGAAGTTCATGATGATAAATAAATCTGAATCTGTTTTCAGAGGAGCGTAAATCGGTAATCGCTTAAAGAACGGTCCTGTCAATTGTAGATGGGGCCGTTTTTTGATATTATTACTGTTAGTTTTTTATTGATGGGACAAAATATGGCAAAACGAGATTATTACGAAGTTTTAGGCGTAGAAAAATCGGCAAGTGCTGATGAAATAAAAAAAGCATACAGAAAACTTGCCGTAAAATATCATCCAGACAGAAATCCTGGCGACAAAGAAGCTGAAAATAAATTTCGTGAGGCAACAGAAGCTTACGAAGTTCTTTCTGATGAAAAAAAGCGGCCTTTGTATGATCAGTATGGTTTTGCCGGTGTAGACGGAATGAATCAGGGTGGTGGAGCACAGTATTCTCATGCGTTCCATGACTTTAGTGATTTGTTTGGTTCTGGCGGTTTTAGTGATATTTTTGACAGCCTTTTTGGCGGTGGATTCAGCAGCAGTTCGGGAAGTTCATCTTACGGACACAGTGCAAAATCTCCGTCGCAAGGTTCGTCTTTACGCTATGATTTAAATATCAAGTTTAAAGAAGCAGTTTACGGAACAAGCGCAGACGTTCATTTTAGTCACGATGAAGTTTGTGATGTTTGTAAAGGAACTGGCGGTGCAGCCGGAGCCAGCAGAAAAACTTGTCCTGTTTGTGGCGGTGTGGGCCAGGTTAGAAGGGGCGGAGGATTTTTTACAATTACTCAGCCTTGTACAAATTGTCACGGAAGTGGCACTGTTGTTGATAAACCTTGTACTGCCTGTCACGGCGAAGGAATTCAGAAGAAAAACAAGACTGTTTCGTTTAAAATTCCAGCCGGCGTTGATGACGGTAAACGAATTGTAATTCGCGGAATGGGCGATGCCGGAGAAAACGGTGGTCCAGCCGGAGATTTAGTTGTAGTTCTTCACGTTAGCGAACATCCTAATTTTGAGCGAAGCGGAAATGATTTGTACTGTGCAATTCCAATTTCTGTAACTCAGGCAATTCTTGGTGCGGAAGTAAGTCTTACAGGCCTTGATGATAAAAAAATTACACTGAAAATTCCGGAAGGAACTTCTAACGGAAAACTTGTAAAAATTTCTGGAGAGGGCGTTCCAATTTCTGGTTCTTCAAGAAAGGGTGACCTTTATGTAAAACTTATGGTTCAGGTGCCAAAGAGGATAAATTCAAAACAAAAAGACCTTTTAAGGCAGTATCAGGAAATTGAAAATCCGGAAACTGAACCGGGACTTTTGAATTTACAGAGTCTTAATTCATAAGATTTTTAGAAATTTAGTAAAAATGCAAACTCCGTTGTGAATAATTCCGACGGAGTTTTTTTTGTACGAATAATTTTTTTTGCGCAAAGGATTGTAGCAGGCACGACGGCTGTTTCAACAGCCGGAAGTGAAAGCCCGGCAATTTTCGCGCCGAGGACTTTGGAGCGAATAGCCTGTAAATTGAAATTGCGTTAAAAAAAATTGCGAATACTTGGAGCAATTTTTTAGCAATATCCTATTTCTGCGCGATGTTTTGTTTTCCTTACGAAAGTAAAATAGAAAACAAAACTCGTGAGCGAAGCGTAGAAAGCCTGGCCGGCACGTAGTGCCGTGTGCGCCCTGGTTAGAAATGGTTTTGACCTTCAACTTTTTGGTGAATTCTGCCGATACTGTGTTAGAATAGTAATGGGAATGCTCTAAAAAATTGGTGATTATGGTTTTTAGAGATGCCAGACATTAGACTTAAAATCCGAGGCTGCCATGTTTAAGACTCAAAAAAAAATTATAAGAATTGTATCTAACGTTTTAGCGATAGTCTGCTATGTTGTGCTTACGTTGCTTCTTTTGCCGCTGAAAAAGGAGGGTGGATATTCTATTTATTCGTTCATTGTTCCTTCTTTTTTGTTTCTTGTAATAATTATCTGGGTGAATCGTGTTATAAATTCGCTTATTGCAAGGTCAAGGCACAATACTCTTGAATCTGGCGAAACTGTCCTTTTGAATAAATTTATTGACCGGCTTCGTTTCTGTTATTCTCTTGATGATTTTTATTCTGCAATTACGGATGTTCTGGAACTTCAGGGCGACTGTTCGGCAATGCTTATTGATAAATCAAAGAAATATGTTCTTTACAACAGCCCGAACAAACTTACAACTTCTGATGCCACAAGAAATAAAATTGAACAGTATTATGATGAAAGATGGGATGATGGTTTTTATTTTATTGACCGTCACCTTGGCGTTACTACGAGGTATAAAAAGGCGCGCGGATTCTTTATGAATTATCAGAAACAGCATTTTTACGTTTTCTGCCGTTATACAAAACTTTTTGACCTTGATGTTTACAATCAGCTTTACGAAGAATACAAGCGTTTTATTTCGCGAACTAAGACAATTATGACTTTGTCTGAAATTTCTGCCACGACAAAGGAATGGGAACAGCTCGCCATTACTCAGCAGTCATTCCTTCCGCAGAAAATTCCTAATATTCCAAAACTTAAGATTGCGACTTACTATCGTCCGCTTGTAAACGTATCCGGCGACTATTTTTCTATTTTGCCGATTGATTCTTCAAAGACCCTTCTGATGCTTGGGGACGTTTCTGGTAAAGGTCTTCCGGCCGCTCTTTTGATGGGTTTGGTAATGAATACCGTACGAATTATTGAAAACAAGGAAGATCTTGTGGGCGTAATTAATGCCGTGGACAAGGCTATCAAGGGAATGCACCTTCAGGATAAATATACGGTACTTTTCCTGGGAATTGTTGATACGGAAAAAATGAAAATCCGTTACATTAATGCTTCTATGTCTGACCCTATTATTTTGTCGCCTTCTCCTGATGGTTACAGAATTAAACCGCTTACTTCTAATGCTTCGCTTGTTGGTATTCTTGATATGGGTGATATTGAAGTTGCAGAAAAACGTTTGTTCCGCGGTGACACGATTCTGATGGCTTCGGACGGTGTTTCTGAAGTTATGGATGATAGTGGCGTTGAACTTGGCGATACTGATATTTATCACAAGACTCTTATTGCCGGTGCAGCAAAAACTCCACAGCAAATGGTTGATGATATTGTTGATTTGATTATGAAGTATAACGGCGATAAAAAACTTCACGACGATGTTACTATGATGATCGCAAAGGTAGGTTACTAGTATGGTTTACGTAGTTTTAAATGCTCTTTTATTAGTATTTTTAATTTATTTCAGTCGTTATTGTGACAAAAAAATTAAATCTGATGCCTTTGAAGTTGGAAACTTTGCAATTTCACTGCTTTTTGCATGCATTGAGTCGGCAATTTTTCTTTTGACTCTTATTTTCAGAAAAGCTTGGGCAGATGCTTTTATTACACAGGCTATGAAACTTGTGTATATGTTTGATGCATTGTTCTTTATTTCTATTTCGTTCAGTTTTATTCAGTTAGGCCAGAGAAAAAAGCACACGGCATTGAATAATTTTGTAAAAATCCTGATGTTTGCCTTTGCAATTTTCCTGGTTTACTTCAAATTCAAAGGCATTACTGTTGAAGCTGATCACGGAATTGTTGTTCAGTCTGAATATCTGTTTATGAAGGCTGCAAGAACTTTCTTCCCGTGGACATGGAATACGGTTTATATGTATTCCTTCCGTTATATTTTCCCGGCAATTGCCTATATTCTTTTGGTATTGATGCAGGAATACAAGGCAAATCAGCTTGCAAGGTATCAGACAACACTGGCCGGTGGCGGACTTGCTATAATGTGGATTTCAAACTGGCTGATTCAGATTATTGGTCGTGTAAGTCCTGATTTTACGTTCCTTTACATGTATTCATATCTTTTGATGATTACAGTTATGTTTACAGCATGGACTAAGGCGAACGTTCCTTCCGGAAGAGGTTTCTGGGTTTCAGTTTTAAAACTTGTTGTATGCTACGCTCTGCCGGCTGCAATAATCGGTGTATACGCTTATTTCTTCCAGCCAAAAGGAAATATCTTTTTGAATGTGCTTTTTGTTGCATTCTTTGCTGTGATTTCTGCGGTATTGATTATTTACAGTATCTGGATTAACGAAAAACTGAGTGCTTCGCGCAAAATTTATACAGCGGATTATGCTCAGTCCCTTGAAAAAGACCTTGCATCAATTGATTATTCTGATGCCGAAATGGATGCCATCACGAATAAAATGCACGAAATCTTAAGGCGAAATCTGGAAACTTCTTCCATGAATGTTTACATTTTGTCTGGAACTGGCGAAGTTTCTACGGCTTATTCTTCCAACAATTTAAATCAGAAAGTAAGGATTGATTCTCCAATGTTTGAAACTTTGCTGAACGTAAACCGCTCCGTAGTTGTTTATTCTCAGATAGAAAAAGATCACGCCTATGCGGATATTCAAAAAGAACTTGAAGAATTCATGGACTATGCAAAGTGTGATGTTCTGTTTGTTTTGAACGAAGGTCACAACATTTTAGGATTGATTACTTTAGGCAAGAAAATCAACGGTGACCATTACAAGGAATATGACTACAACGTTTTTGAAAAACTTTATTCATACTTCTTCGTATTTGGTTACTTTATGCGTAACATTTCTAACAAGGATGTCCTTTCTGTCGTAAACCGCGAACTTAGGATGTCATCTCAGATTATTACTTCCATTCAGGAAAACGTTGATAAAATTGAAAACGATAAAGTTGACGTTGGTTACGTGATGGTTCCGGCGCACAACATTGGTGGTGAGTTTATTGATTTGATTCGTTTAACAGACACGCGCCATCTTTTTGTAATTGGTGATTTGAGTGGACAGGGTATTGCCGGTTCTATGAACATGGTCATCTTAAAGTCCGTAATCAGAACCTTCCTTGCAGAAACTCATGATTTTAAGGAACTTGTAGTAAAAATTAACAGTTTTATTCGTGATGGTTTAAGAAAAGGTACAATTTTTGCAGGACTTTTTGCGCTTGTTGATTTTGAAACTGACACGATGTACTACATAAACTGTGGTGTTCCGGCATTATTTCTTTACACTCAGGTTTATAACAACGTTATCGAAATTCAGGGTTCCGGCCATATTCTTGGATTTGTAAAAGATTTAACGCCTTATGTCAGTGTTAAGACCACAAAATTCAATCAGGGCGATATTATTCTTACCTGTACGGACGGTTTGATTCAGTCACACTCTCTTCGTGGTGAAGTTTTTGGCAAGGAACGCGTTCAGCAGGCAATTCTTGATAACTCAACTTATCCGGCACAGCGAATGGCTCAGTTTACTTTTGATAACCTCAAGAAATTTATGTCAAAAGAAATGGAAGACGATGTAAGTATTCTTGTTTTGAAGTACGGTAAGGCAAAGAAAGCTGAGGAAGAAGAAACTTCAGCTGAAGAAAATGCCGTTGCAGAAAATCCTGTTGCAGAAGAAACTTCAGAAAATCAGGAAAATCCAGCAGTTCCAGAATCAGAAATTGCAGAAAATTCAAATGTTGAAGCAAAATCAGAACCTGTAACCGAAGTTGAACAGAATCCTGTGACTGAAAATATTTCGTCTGAACCGGAATTTTCTGTAGAAACTGAAACTTTTGAAGAAATTGCTGATGAAGTTACGGCGGTTGCAGAAGAAAATGGTTCAGAAGAAGAACCGGTTGCCGAGAAAAAGGAAGAACCTAAAGTTGAAATTCATCACGATGCGGCGCCAGAAGGATTTGATATGTCTGAACTTGCGGATCTTGATGATTTATTAAAAGATGCAGGACTTTAAAACAGATTTTACGGAGGCTAAAAAATGGAGCAGTTAACTGTAATTGAAAAAGAAGGTGCAAACTATAAACTTTATGATCTGGAAGGAGCCCTGAACGCTTATACGATGGGTGAATTTCAGAAAAAACTTTGGGAAGACGTTGCAAAAATCAATGTTGTACTTGATATGTCAAAAATCACGGAACTTGCTCCGTCTGGCATTGGCGTTTTGATGGCAGCCTTTAATGATGCAGAGGAAGCCGGCACGAAACTTTATTTTATGGCAATGTCTAACGAAGCGTCCATCGCAATAAATAACACGGGATTTAAAAACCTGTTTAATATTATTACGGCGGTCACGGAAATTAAGTAAAAACTTTGCATTTTTGAAAAATGTTCGAGTCATAAAAAAAGCAGTCAGAAAATAAATCCTGACTGCTTTTCTGTTTTTAAACGCGAAAATTATTTTACGACAAAGTTCACAAGTTTATCTGGAACTACGACGCATTTTACAATTTCGTGGCCGTCTGTAAATTTCTTTACTCCGTCGCGCGAAAGTGCAGTTGATTTTAATTCGTCCTGAGAAAGTCCCGGGGCGGCGTCAAATGTATCGCGTTTTTTACCGTTTACCATTACAACAATCGTTTTTGTATCATCTTTTGCAAAATCTTCGCTGAAAACTGGCCAGCTTTCGTAAGCAATTGTTCCGTTGTGACCAAGTTTTTCCCACAATTCTTCGCCAAGGTGCGGAGCATAAGGAGAAAGAAGTTTTACAAAATCAGACCACATTGCCTTTGGCACAGAGTCAAAAGAACTCAATTTATTAATAAAAATCATCATCTGACTGATTGCAGTGTTGAAATTCAAAGAATCAGTGTCTTCTGTGACTTTTTTTACCGTCTGAGCAAAAACTTTTCTGAGTTCAACTAAGGCTTTGTCTTCAAGTTTGCCCGTGATATCAATGTCGTTGAGCGGTTTTTCACTTACAGCCCAGACTTTTTCAAGGAAGCGGTGAATACCGATAATTCCCTGTGTTGACCATGGCTTTGACATTGTAAGAGGTCCCATGAACATTTCGTACATTCTGACAGAATCTGCGCCGTATGCTTTGATTTCATCATCAGGATTTACAACGTTTTTCAGCGATTTAGACATTTTTGCAACAATCTGACTAAGTTCTTCGCCCGTTGCTTTTTCGTAATATTTTCCGTCTTCTTTCTGTTCAACTTCGTCAGTTGGAACAAGAGTTTTATTTTTGCGCTGGAATGCAAAAGAAGTAATCATTCCCTGGTTAACCAAGCGCTGGAACGGTTCTTTTGTAGAAACAAGACCGCAATCATAAAGCACTTTGTGCCAGAATCGTGAATACAAAAGGTGGAGGACGGCATGTTCAGCGCCACCAACGTAAAGATCTACCGGCATCCAGTAATTTTCTGCTTCTTTTGAACAAAATTCTTTTTCATTATGAGGATCAAGATAGCGAAGATAATACCAGCACGAACCAGCCCACTGTGGCATTGTGTTAGTTTCACGGCGTGAATCGGCACCGCAAACCGGACATTTACAGTTTACCCACGAATCAATACCGGCCAGTGGAGATTCTCCTGTTCCTGTTGGCTGATAAGTTTTTACATTTGGCAAAGTGAGTGGCAACTGATCTTCCGGAACCGGCACTATGCCACAAGAAGGACAGTGAATCAGAGGAATTGGCTCGCCCCAATAGCGCTGACGGCTGAAAATCCAGTCGCGGAGTTTATAATTTACGGCTTTTTTACCAACACCTTTTTCGCCAAGCCATTCAAGCATTTTTGCAATGGCATCTTTTTTGTTAAGGCCGTTAAGGAATTCAGAATTTACGTGGATTCCGTCTTCTGTCCATGCCTGCTGTTGAACGTCAACTTCTGATTTTAAAACTTCAATAATCGGAAGATTGAATTTTTTTGCAAAATCCCAGTCGCGAGTGTCGTGTGCTGGAACCGCCATAATTGCACCAGTTCCGTAAGAAATCAAAACATAGTCAGCAACCCAAACCGGAATTAATTTTCCGTTTACAGGATTTATTGCATAACTTCCAGAAAAAACGCCGGTTTTGTCTTTTGCAAGGTCAGTTCTTTCAAGATCCGATTTTTTTGCAGCCTGATCACGATATTCTTCAACAGCCTTTTTCTGTTCAGCGGTTGTAAGACGTTCAATCAAAGGATGTTCTGGCGAAACAACCATATAAGTTGCTCCAAAAAGAGTATCACAACGGGTAGTGTAAACTTTAAGTTTATCAGAAGTTGGTTTTCCGTCCTTATCGGCAATTGTAAAGTCAACTTCTGCACCTTCAGATTTTCCAATCCAGTTGCGCTGCATAATTTTTACACTTTCCGGCCAGTCAAGACTGTCAAGATCTTCAAGGAGCCGTTCTGCATATTCTGTAATTTTTAAAACCCACTGACGGATTGTTTTGTGAGTTACGATTGCACCACAGCGTTCACATCGGCCTTCCTTAACCTCTTCGTTTGCAAGACCGGTTTTACAAGAAGGACACCAGTTAATTGGAGTGTTGCTTTCGTATGCAAGGCCTTTTTTGTAAAGTTTAAGGAAAATCCATTGCGTCCAGTGATAATAATCTGCCTCGCAAGTAGAAATGCAGCGGTCCCAGTCATAAGAAAATCCCAAAGATTTTATCTGCTGAGTAAATTTTTCAATATTAGCGTGAGTTGTAGTACTTGGATGAGTACCAGTCTTAATTGCATAGTTTTCTGCCGGAAGTCCAAAAGAGTCAAAACCCATCGGATGAAGAACATTGTAACCGTTCATTCTTAAATAACGGCAGTAAATATCAGTTGCAGTGTAACCTTCTGGGTGACCAACGTGTAGCCCCGCCGCAGAAGGATAAGGGAACATATCAAGAATATATTTTCTCTTTTCCGGCGGTATTTTAGAATCTTCCTTAGCCCTAAAAGTCTTGTTTTCATCCCAATATTTTTGCCACTTAGGCTCAATATTTTCAAACGGGTACTTAGACATAATTTATATCTCCTTATAATTATTATTTTCAAAAAGTGTGGCAAAAATATTGCCCTTTGCAACGAGCGGCACGGATGCCGCTTTTATTATTTTTCGTGTCCTAAGATGTTAGTTTTTATTTATAAAAACTAAGTTGTAAAAAATTGCAGGAGGCTATTTTTTACTACCCACTTAGGCTCAATATTTTCAAACGGGTACTTAGACATAATTTATATCTCCTTATAATTATTATTTTCAAAAAGTGTGGCAAAAATATTGCCCTTTGCAATTTCCTTTATTATCTGGGCGTGCCCCTCCGCTTTGCTTCGGGTCGCTATGTCCGCAATTCCGCTTTCGCTTCAGCCCTGCGGGCCGCCTGCGGCGTTGCTCCCAGCGCTCACGCAGGACAACGGCAAGTTGCCAAAACATTATAGTGTAAATTAGTAATCTAAGGAAGAAATTACGCCACTAATTTCAGGGCAACTCTAAAAAATCATTTTCAATGCTTTTTCAGAATTGCGGGAAAGGGGTTGCAGAAATTTTTAAAAAAATAAGCACCGGACACAAAAAACAGGCCCGGTGCTGGAGCAATTGCGTAGCAAGTCCGAAGGACCGCGCGTTAGCAAGTTGCGGAAGGACCGTTACGCACGGCAACGGCCCAGAATTCAAATTTTAGTGGGAATAAACCGTTGCTTCGATTGCGTTTTCTATATCGTCCGGCAAAAGTTCAAAGAAATCGTAGCCGGTCTGCTCTTCAATGTAATCTATGCTTACGAGGAACTGTTCCCAGTCGCCGGTTTTGCCCATTCCCATTTTGTTTGGAACGTTTAAAGCAATTGTGGTTGTGTCTTTTGTAACGCGCGAAAGGTCGTCTTTGCCGTCCGGAATTACAACGCAGACTTTCCAGGAATATGCCGGAACGTTCATATGGTAAGTTTCGCCGGATTTTGTAGTAATCGGGATTTCGTCGAATGTACCTTTGGAAGAAGTTCCGCCAGTTCCGTATGCACCGGCAATGATGTAAAGTTCGTTGCCTTGTTTTACAAGTTCGCGTTCATAATTTTCAAAATGCATCCAGATTACGCGGTTATTATCCGGAGACTGCGGTACCATGTTTGTCATCAGGAATGTCATGGAATTGTCGTCTAGAGTTGCTGTGCGGTCGGCAGAAGGGCAAACGTGTCCGCGGTCAAATCCGTAAGCGTTGTACTGGTAGTCGCTTTTTGTAACGGCGTGCCATTCGCTCGGCAAATCAGGATCTGGACGGAAGTCGTCCTGGCGGTCAGCGTCTCCTATATCATCTGAATCAAGGTGCCATGCAACCCAGTTTGGACAAAGCGTTTGTGAATTGTACGAAAGTGTGTACTGAGGTTTTACCATAAGATAATTTGTTGCAAGGCTTGTGTCTGTAAAGGCGTCGGTCGGGTTTCCAAAATAAAGCGGGTCGTTTTCTGCGTGGCCAAGGTCTGCTTTTTCGTTTGAACCTTTTGTGCCGGATGCAGATTTTGCAGAAGTTTTTGAAACTGCCGATGTGGTTGTAGTTTTTTCCGTTGATTTTGATTTTGAATTTTCAGAAGAATTTGCAGATTTTGTGGTGCTTTCTGATTTTTTTGACTCTGAAGTTTTAGTTTCAGCTTCTTTTTCCGTTACAGATTTTATGTCTTCTGTAATTTCGTCAATTGCATCGGAAGGATTTTTGAACAGGCGGTTGATAAGTGGTTCTTCGCTGAGTGCAATTTTTGTTTTGCCTTCATCAGTTTTTACTGGTTTTGGTTTTCCGCCAAAGTACCATGCTGCGCCAAGAATCAGAACAATAACTACAATAATGCTTATCAAAGGACTTTTTTTAGGTTTTTTTGAGCCCTTTTTTGATTTTGTAGTTCCAGATTTTACAGTTGATTTTGATTTTTTTGTTTCGTTAGCCATGCCCTGTATTATGAC
>CAVHTI010000009.1:0-53928 GCA_963638805.1 Anaerobutyricum sp. | reverse complement strand
AGCAAGTCCGTTAAGATAAGTAGCATTAGGAATTGAAGTACAAAAATTTCGTTCTGCAGGAATATAAACGATTTTTGGTCGTATATATTTTGAATCCTTTATTTCTGTGACTTTCAGTTTGGAATTTGAATAAGAGATATTACATGACTCTCCTCTGTATTCAATTTCTGTCTCCTTATTCAAATATGAATCAATTCTATGGTATGCCAATAGTTCTACAAGAAAATTTTTGGTATTTGGTTTCGGTAATTCGCCTGCATCAACTTTTTTTTCAAGCCATGCAAGTGAAGAATATACTTTTGCTATTGTACTTTTACCAGTAGCCTGATTTCCACAAATAACTGTTACAGGCTTTATTTCCATAAAACCATTATTTTGAGAATAGCCATTCTTTATTGGACCTAAATTTTTTATTTTTAAAAGAGCCATAAAATCTCCTGACTTAATTCAATTGCATCGTACTAAATTCGTCTTTACAGATATTAGCATGTGTTTTGATATTTTTTCTAGGAGTTTGATTCTTCTTACATTGTGGTGACATACTTGGGGAAATTTTCAATTTCAGATAAATCTTTTCCACTTCAGAATTATTTTTCTGATTTTTAACTGCCAAGAAATACGGCAAGCACCCAGCGGTGAAAATTGCAGATTCAAATGTTGTTGGTGGCCCTGGATTCGACACTTACCCTTTATATTCCCTGGGATTTTTAGAAGAAAAACGAAAACCATTGTAATAGAGATGGTCGATATTTCCAACTTAAAGGTTCCAGGGGCGGAATGACACGGAATTCTGGAATTTTCACGATTCTTTATCCAAATCTGTGTTTAAAAGTGACATTTGGATAAAGAATCCTTGATTTTGTGCGTTAACGGGATTTATTTTTTGATTTTTCTCTTAAGCCAGGTTAATCCGCGCTGTATAAAAGAGAGAATTGATTGGAGAGTCTTATTATACGGCAGCTTCATAACCTGTAAAAACTGTAGGTATTCGCCTTTGTGGTAAAAGTTTTCTTTTGGAAAATCTTTTATTCCCAGTTCTTTGAACCATTCCCACTTGAGTTTATAGTACAGTTTCTTTTTTGCAGGGCCTTTCAGTGTGTTTAAATTCCACAAACTGAAATGCAGTGCGTAATTAATATAGTCCGCTTCAAAGCGATCGTAAACTTTCCAGTCAAAAAGTTTCTGGCGCAGTGCAATTAATGCTTCGTAAAAGCACATCCAGGATTTTTCGCGGGTTGCAGAAAGTGAACCGCTTTCGCCACGGCGCTGGTGTGCAAGAATTTCCGGAAGTGTAGAAATCCTCTGAGCTTTTATAAACGCAGAAAAAACAAAAAGCATGTCGTTTGATGTTCTTAATTCCTGAAATTTCAGTTCATTTTTGCGGACAAAATCTGCAGAAAAAAGTTTATCCCAAGCCCAACCAACAATTACTTTAAAAACATCCTTTTGAACTTCGTTGCCGGCAAATGGGCGGTGCTCAGGAAGCATATTTTCGCGCAGGTTGTAAGTGCACGGCGTAAAATATCCAAGGCGGTCATTATAAAAATCAGCTTTAAAAACTACAATTTCGGAATTTTCTTCTTCCGCCTTTTTAAATGCATCTTCCAGCATTGTTGGTTCAAAAAAATCATCAGAATCAAGAAAAGAAAGATATTTTCCTTCTGCAATTGTTAATCCGTGATTGCGTGCAGCGGCGGCACCGGCATTTTTTTGATGGATAATTCGGATTCGGTTGTCATTGGCGGCAAATTTTTCAAGAATTTCCAGAGAATTGTCTTTTGAACCGTCGTCAACGCAAATGATTTCTATATTTCTTAATGTCTGAGAAGTAACGCTTTTTATGCATTCTTCCAGATGTTTGTGGGCATTGTAAACCGGAATAATCACAGAAACATCAACCATGGGCCTGCTCCTGTGTAACAATGTCTTTTACGTTCTTCCATTTTACTCTGCGGATTGCAGGCAACGGACCTTCGTAAAAAACAAATGAAAGAAATCTGTCGGCTTCAGAAATTTTTCCGTCAAATTTGAGCAAAAATTTTGAAAAACCTTTCAGATTTCCGATTTTTTGTAAAATTTTTGATGTCAGATTGTAAGTACAGCCAAATTTTTTCATTCTATAATAACCTTGAGGATTTTTTGCAATCAATTTTACTCTGCGCCATTCGTAACCGGTAAAATCTTTTTTCACTGATTTTTTTGCGTTCAGGACAGTTTTCATTTCGTTTGAAAAATGGTTTACGAATTCTTCTTTGTATTCGTCAGCAATGCGCTGCAAAGTAAACATCAGATTGTGATATTTTTTCAAAAAATACACGCCTTCAAAAGTTTTTAAACGTTCGCCATCAGTTTTGAGCCAGTCGTAAATGTAATTCCACTCGGAAGTCATTGTGTAAACTTTTGATTTATTTGCCACGGAAGAATTTTCGTTATCGCGGCGGTTCATATAAAAAGGCTGATTTACAAAAAATATCCGGTCGGCGCAGGTAAAGGTCTTAAAAAAGAATCCGTTGTCCTGGAACGATGCCCCGTCACTTTCGTTATGTTTAATCTGATTTTTTTCTAAAAATTCGCGCCGATAAATTCCGCTCCAGGTGTTCATAATGAATCGGAAAACTCGCTTTTCTTTTGCAGGATTTATGATTCGGTTGTAAAAAGTCCCGGAAGTATCAAGGCGGTTGTAAGTGCGTTCAATTTTGCCGTCAACGGTTTTAAAACGGTAAAAATCAGCTTTTACAATCTGAGCATTTTGTTTTTTGGCAATGTTATAAAGATTTTCGTACATTTTTGAAGGCACAAAATCATCAGTTTCAACAATCCCGATGTATTCGCCGCTTGCCTGTGCAATTCCAAGATTCATCTGATAGCCGTAAGATTTTTTTTGAGACAAAATCAATTTAATCCGGCTGTCCTTTTCGCAATATTTTTTGATGATTTCTAAAGTTCCGTCTGTTGAACCTGCATCAACGCAGATTATTTCAATATTTTTGAGAGACTGATTCATTACGCTTTGCAAACATTCGTCTATGTATTGGCTAACATTCAGCGATGGCAAAATTACAGAAACCGGACACATTTAGTTCAAACACCTTCAAATAACCTCCTTATTATATAAGTTAATGGGGCTAAAGACAAGGAAAGTGTTATGCGTCATAAAATTTACAGTTTTGAAAAAATGGGCAAGAAAAAACTTCCGGCGTGAACCCGCCCTGAAAAAAAGGCTTCCGCACTTCGTTTGTGCAGATTTTTTTTCAGGTGCGGAACCCCGCCTGCAGTTATTCGGTGTGTCTCACTCGTGAAAAATGTCTTTAGCCCATTTCCTTTATTTCCAAAATTTTGTCCCTGATCGCGGCGGCTTTTTCGTATTCCATTAAATCGGCGTAGTGTTCCATTTGTTCGGTAAGTTGTTTTATGAGTTTTTTGCGTGCGGAAGGATTCAGCAGATTTGTCTGATTTGTGAGCACTTCAACATCAAGAGAGGCATCCTGTTCGGCGTCAGTTTTTTCGTGAACCAGAATGTCCTCAACGGCTTTTTTGATTGTTTTTGGCGTAATGCCGTGTTCTTTGTTGTATGCTTCTTGAACTTCGCGGCGGTGTTTTGTTTCTTTGATTGCAGATTCCATTGCCGGCGACATATGATCCGCGTACATTACGACTTTGCCTTCCGCATTGCGCGCGGCACGGCCAATAATCTGAATCAGGGACGTTTCACTACGCAAAAATCCTATTTTGTCGGCATCAAGAATTGCAATAAAACTTACTTCCGGAAGGTCAATTCCTTCGCGCAAAAGGTTAATTCCAATCAAAACGTCAATTTCGCCTTCGCGCAGGGATTTCAGGATTTCTACTCGCTCAAAAGTGTCAATTTCGGAGTGAATATATTTTACTTTTAAACTGAGTTCCGTGAGGTAATCCGTTAAATCTTCGGCCATCTTTTTTGTCAGAGTCAAAACAAGGCTGCGTTCGTGTCTGGCAATGCGGTCCTTGATTTCTTTGTAGATGTCTTCCATCTGACCTTCACTCGGGCGCACTTCAACAATCGGGTCAAGAAGGCCGGTCGGACGGATAAGCTGTTCCACAACCTGCGAACTTTGTTCAATTTCTTCTTTGCGCGGAGTTGCCGTAACGTAAATTACCTGATTTATTTTTTTTGAAAATTCGTCAAATTTCAGCGGACGGTTGTCTAAAGCACTCGGAAGGCGGAATCCAAAGTCAATTAAATTCTGTTTGCGGCTGCGGTCGCCTTCGTACATCGCGCCAATCTGCGGTACAGAAACGTGAGCCTCGTCAATCATGCACAAAAAATCGTCCGGAAAATAATGCAGCAGTGTGGCCGGCGGTTCCCCGCGTTTACGGCCGGAAATTGGCCCCGAATAATTTTCAATTCCAGGGCACGTTCCCATTTCTTTGAGCATTTCAATATCATAAGTTGTGCGGGTTTTCAGGCGTTCCGCTTCAAGAAGTTTTCCGCAGGCCTTTAATTCTTCTACCCGCGCTTCCATTTCCGCCTGGATTTTTTGAGTTGATTCAATCAGTTTATCGTGAGGAACAACAAAGTGTTTTGCCGGATAAATTACGGTTTCGTCAAGTTCTTCCAGAACGCTATGATTTAAAACGTCAATGCGCCGGATTTTTGTAATTTCGTCCCAGTCAAGTTCTATGCGGTAGGCGGCGTCAGTTTCCATATATGGCGGGAAAATTTCTATAACGTCGCCGTGAATTCTGAAATTTCCGCGGTCAAGAACGTCATCATTCCGCTGATAAGTCAAAGAAACAAGTTGTTCGGCAAGTTTTTTAGTATTCAGTTGCTGGCCTTTTTCCAGATGAATGCGCATATCCTTGTACAAATCAGGCATTCCAAGTCCATAAATACAGCTGACAGTGGCAACTACAATAACGTCGCGGCGTTCCATAAGGCTGTACGTGGCACTAAGTCGCATATTGTCAATTTCTTTGTTTATGGAACAGTCTTTTTCGATGTATAAATCGCGTGCCGGCACATAAGCTTCCGGCTGATAATAATCATAATAGGAAACAAAATATTCCACGGCATTATTCGGAAAAAATGACTTGAATTCCCGGAACAACTGGGCACTCAGCGTTTTATTGTGGCTGATAATCAGTGTAGGGCGCTGCACTCTTTCTATGATTTTTGCCATTGTAAAGGTTTTTCCAGAACCGGTAACGCCCTTTAAAGTCTGGTAGCGGTCGCCTCGCAAAAATCCTTCCGAAAGTTTTTCTATGGCCTGTCCCTGATCTCCGCTTGGTTCAAAAGGACTTACAACTTCAAATTTCCGCATAAAATTTCCGTTTTATTCATCCAGAGTTACGGTTAAAACTTCATCTGATTTATTTCTGCGCACCGTAACGTTGATTTTGTCGCCCGGTTTTTTACTTTCCAGTGCCGAATAATAATCTGCCAGCGTTTTTACTTCAATGTCATCAATTTTTGTGATGATGTCGCCGCCAAGATAAATTACGTTTCGGTTGTTTCCGTAATAAACGCCCTGAGTTCCGCCCTTGATTCCCGCTTTTTCCGCGTTTCCGTCTTTTTCTACGGAAGAAACAATCATTCCAGTTGAAATATCAAGGCCGGCATATTGAGCAATTCTTGCACTGTTTTGAACTAATTTTACGGCAAGTGTTCCGCGCTGAACTTTTCCGTACTGAATTAAATCTGAAACGACGCGGATTGCAGTTTCGGCCGGAACAGCAAAACCAACTCCCGAAGAACTGCCGGAAGACGACATAATCATCGTGTTAATTCCAATCATCTGGCCGTTTGTATCAAGCAGCGGGCCGCCGGAATTTCCCGGATTGATTGCAGAGTCAGTTTGAATCATATCGCGGATAATTCTGTTGTTTGAATTTTGAATTGGACGGCCAAGCCCGCTTACAATTCCGGTCGTCATTGTTCGTTCCATACCAAAAGGATTTCCGATTGCAATTACTTTTTGTCCAACGCGCAGATTTTTTGAATTTCCAAAAGAAATTGTCTTTAATTCCATATCTTCTGGCGGAGTGAATTTTAAAACGGCCAGGTCACTGTCTAAATCCTGTCCGATGACTTCCGCTTCGTATTGATTTCCGTTGTAAAGTGAAATGTAAATTTTGGAAGCGCCCTGAATAACGTGAACGTTTGTTAAAATATAGCCTTCCTGATTGATAATTGATCCCGAACCACTGCCACCATCCTGAACATAAGGCTGCAAAAACCAGTCATAAGCCATAACTTTTGTGTTGATGTTTACAACTGCCTCGTTGCACAGGTCATAAACGTTTATGTTCTGATATTCGTCTAATGTGTAATGTTCGTCCCCAATTGAAATAAAAGGCAGAGAGTTTAAATCCGCGTCAGAAAGAATAAACGGTGCACTTGTGTTTAACTCAGAGGATTTTTGTTCCGCACTGGAATTTTCAGCGGTGTCAGAAATTTTTTGTTCCGCAGATTTTACTTCTGTAACGGGTGTTTCTGATTTTTCTGTTGATTTATTGTCTGATTTTTTATTGCCGGGTTTAGTTAGAATAAGGACGGCTGCAATACAAACTGCAACGGCAGCGCCAACGGCAATGCAAATAAAATTGCGGGCAACCATCTGCCCTCTTGTGTATAATTTCATTTTTCCCTCGATATTCAAAAATTTAACGAAATTTCGTATGTGGCGCAAATTCCTTTTTGAACTAAGATGTAAAATGATTCAGTTTTGTAGCCTTTTTTGCTGATTTGTACAGAATAAAAACCTTCCGAAAGGCTGTTTACTTCAAGGTTTGTTTTTCCGTAAAAAACGCCATTTATAAAAACGTCCGCTTTTTGAATTTCTGATTTAAATATGATTTTTGTTTTTTGACTTTCTATGACTGATTTTTGTGAAGGTTCGCGTTCTAACTGTAAATCTGATGAAAATGCACTAAAACTGGCAGAAATTAAAAAAAATAAAAAGAAAAATGCAGATTTTTTGAGTTTCATATTTTACCATTCCTTAAAAATTTGGACGGGGCATTTTTTTGCGTGAGCGCTGGGAGCACCGGCGAAGGCTTTTTCAAAAGCCTGAAGTCCGAAGCCCGCAGGCGCGCTATTTGCGTGCCGAGGACTTTGAGCGCATAGCGAAGTGCGGACATAGCGACGGCGCTTGCGACGCACGCCTTAAATATTATTAATCGTTTTAAGCAAATCGGGAAGTGAAAAAATGTCCGGAATTTTAAAAGTTTTGCCCGCCGGAATTTGCGGGGTATTGAGCATTGGCAGGGCATCTGGTGCAAGGTGATTTCCGTTTTTGGGCCCAACGAGCACTGCATTTCCGCCGTGAATTGTCCAACCGTCGGTGTATTTCCACATATCATCAAGGAAGAGTGTAGTTTGAATTTCCGCGCCAACTTTTTTTAGCGCAGAATCGTAAGCATTCCAGTAAGGCTTGCCTTTAAAACCTGCGTCGCGGATGTCGCTGACGGTGACGAACAAATCTTCAATTCCAAGTTTTTTTAACACTCGGTGGGCGTGTTCCTGGTTTGCATTTGTCAGAATTGATTTTTGATAGGGCAGGGAAAGCAAAAGTTCGCGCAGATTTTCCTGAGGCTGAAGTTCGTCGGCTTCGTTTTCTGGATGAACGTGCGCAAGATAGGCTTCTATGTCCGTTAAACCTTCGGATCGCAGCCATTCCAGCGTTGTGGAAAATTTCCCGATTTTTTCCGCCCGGATTTTGTAGGCGGTTTCTGTATCACAATGAAAAAATTCCGCGACACATTCCATCATTCGTTTTGTGATTCCGGCATCCATTGCAGAAGTTGAAGGGTAGAGCGTGTTATCTAAATCAAAAAGCAGATGTTTAATTTTCATTTTTGTTTTTTCCCGCCAGTCCTGACATTTTGCAGAAGGTTTTTTCTATGTATTGAGCTTCGCTTTCTGAAAGTGCGGCGCGCGCAAGAACACTGCGCCAGAAAATTTCCATATCGGCGCGCCCTGTGACTTTAAAAAATCCGATTTTCTGAAGATTGTCGGCAATGGTTTTTACGGTCTTGTCCAAACGTTCAAGCGGCAGCGGCGTGTACCCCGAAATTCCGTTTTTTTTGCATCTGAAAAGATGGTAGCACATAATCTGAACTGCGTGCGAAAGATTCAAAGACCCAAAATCTTCGCTGGAAGGAATTGTAACCCCGATTGTGCACATATCAAGCTGATCGTCTGTAAGGCCAGTGCGCTCGTTGCCAAAAACTACTGCGACTCGTCCAGCGTGTGTACCGTGATTTTCAGATTTTCCCGAATTACCGGCGCTGTCACGCGGCATAGAATTATCTTCCGGGGAACCGGCGGTGTCGCGCGGCATAGCAGAATCTTCCGGGGAACCGGCGGTGTCACGCGGCATAACAGAATCTTCCGAATCCCCAGTGATTTTTGCGGCTTCTTCTGCAAATTCTTCCGGGAGCAAAAGTCTGCCGCGATTTTTTCCGCGCCGACGGGTTGTTCCGGCACTCAAAGTGCAATCCGCAGTTGCTGCGTTTATATCATCAAAAAATTTTGCGTTGTCATAAATGTAGCCCGCATGAATTGCAAGCGTGTGGACTTTTTCTTCGTCATAATTTTCTTTTTTACCCACAATTCTCAAATCTTTTATGTCATTATTCGCCATTGCACGGCAGGCGGCGCCAATGTTCCGCGGTTCGTCCGGGTGATCAAGCACAATCACGATATTTTGTAAATTCATACGGTTATTTTATTGAAAATTTTACTTTCTGTCATTTTGCAACGCTTTGTACTTGCGTTTTTGTGTCTGAACTGTGGATTTTAGCTTTTCGGCTGTTTTTTCAGTTGATAAAAAATCCGTCATTGTGTATAGTGCTTTATTGTATGGCGGAAAAGAAAATCACGGTTCTTGACTTACTTGATCTGGAATTATCCGGGCACGATACATTGAATCTAAAATGTATTGCGGGTCGGCGTGGTCTTCCGCGTGCAATCACGGTTCCGGAAATTAATCGTCCGGGGCTGGCCCTTTCCGGTTTCTTTGAATCTTTTATGGGGCAGCGAGTTCAGGTTTTTGGGCGCGGGGAATCTGCATATCTCCGTAAACTTCAGGATGAAGGTCAAACTCAAAACTTTAAGAAATTTTTTGAATATCAGGTTCCATGCTGTGTTTTCACCTACAATCAGGAGCCTACAGAAGATTTTCGCGCTGCCGCAGAAGAAGGCTGTTGTGCAATTTTGCAGACAGATCTTAATTCAACAGAATTTTCCAATCGTCTTATCCGTGTTTTTTCTAATATTTTTGCACCACATCAGACTTTGCACGGTGTTCTTGTAGAAGTTTTTGGTATAGGCATTCTTTTGACCGGTCATTCCGGAGTAGGAAAGAGTGAAACGGCCCTTGAACTTGTAGAGCGCGGTCATCGTCTTGTTGCAGATGATATTATTGATATTCGTTGTGTAAACGGTAACGTCCTTATGGGGCGCGGTGCTAACACTATGATTAGTCACCACATGGAAATTCGCGGACTGGGAATTATTAATATTTCTCAGCTTTATGGTGTTGGTGCCATTCGTGATCAAAAGGAAATTCAACTTTTTGTAGACTTGTCGGACTGGGATTCTAATAAAATTTACGACAGACTTGGAACTGAACAAAAATACAAAGAATTACTTGGTGTAAAAGTTCCGGTTATAGAAATTCCTGTCAGACCGGGTCGTAACCTTCCTATCATCATAGAGGCAGCGGCCATGAATGAACGTCTTAAGAATATGGGTTATAATTCCGCAAGTGATTTTAATCAGAATGTTCTTAAGTGGATAGAAAACGGCGATGCTCAAAAGGCATACAAAGGCAGTCCAAAAGATTTATATTAGCAAAGGCTAAAAAATATATGTTTTTTTTGAGAGAGGAAAATTATGGTTGAAAAAATCCTTACTGTACAGAATCGTGCTGGAATTCACGCAAGACCTGCGGCAATTATTGCTCAGACTTCAAACAAGTTTGAAAGTGAAATTACAATCACAAAAGACGGCGCAACCGTAAATGCAAAGTCAATTATGGGTGTAATTGCAATGGGTGCGGGCTACAACACTCAGCTGACATTTCAGTTTGAAGGTCCAGACGAAACAGAAGCGGCTTCTGTCATTGAAGAATTGTTCAACAGTCGTTTTGAAGAAGAATAAAAGACTGAAAAAATCAGAATTATACGAGGAGGTATAAGATGAAAGGTATTACAGACCGGCAGAAAGAAGTATTAACCTTTATTTCAGATTTTACGGAAGAAAATTCCTGTCCGCCGACAGTTCGTGAAATCAGTGAACACTTTGGAATTTCACTCCGCGCAATTCAGGATCACATTACTGCACTTCAGAAAAAAGGTTTCCTGTCTCAAACTCAGAAAAAATCTCGTTCTATCAAAGTACTTTACGATTTGCGTGATAAGGAACCGGAAATTTTTGTAGGAAAAGTTCCTCTTCTTGGCAATGTTGCTGCCGGAAAACCTTTGCTCAGCGAAGAAAATCTTGATGGCTATCTGAATCTTACGGAACCTTTTGTACGCCCTGGAAAAAGTTATTTTGCAATGCGCGTTCACGGCCAGAGTATGATAAATGCCGGAATTCTTGACGGTGATTTAGCCGTAATTGAACAGGCAAATACTGCGGTTGACGGCCAGATTGTAGTTGCCGTTATTGATGACGCCGTTACACTCAAACGATATTATCGTGAATCTAACAGAATCCGACTTCAGCCGGAAAACCCTGAATTTCAGGCAATTTACTGTTCAGACGTCAGAATTGCAGGAGTTCTTTCAAATATTGTAAGAACTTATTAAGTTCAAAGTAAAAAGTGCCCCCTTATGCTGATTTTTGTAGCCGGGCACTTTTTTATTTTCAGGAAAATTCAATGTCACTTCCACTTTATTTATACACAGGTTCAGAATTTGGTCAGCGTGATGATGCCGTTGATGCAATAAAATCGTCGCTAAAGAAGAAAATTGGCGCAATTGATGAACATCTTTACTACCTTTCAGAAACTCCATTCAGCGAAGTAATGACAATACTTCAGAGCGGAACTTTATTTTCTGACGGAGTTTGTATTGTCTGTAAAAATGCAGAACTTTTAAAAACGAAAGATGAAATTGCAATGCTTTCTTCCTGGATAGAATCAAAGCCGGCGGAAAATTCTGTCCTCATTCTTATTTCTGATGAAAATAAAGTTGATTCAAAAGTTGATAAATTAGTACCGTCCGAAAATAAAAAAACTTTCTGGGAAATGTGGGAAAATCAGAAAATTCCATGGCTCACGGGATTTTTCCGAAAAAATGGTTACACAATAGATTCCGAAGCGTGCCAGTTAATTCTTGATATGATAGAAAACGACACTCAGACGATGAAAAAAGAATGTTCCCGTTTTTTTCTGTGTTTTCCAAAAGACCATCATGTTACCTGCGATGATGTTGAATCAGTTTTGACAAACAGTCGTGAAGAAACGGTCTTTTCGCTTTTTAATCAGATTGCGAATCCTAAAGAAAATCCTCAAAAAAGATTTGAACGTGCCCTTGAAATTCTGCAAAAAGTCCGGCTTTCAAAAGATAATTCTTCCGTACTGATTATTGGCGCCCTGACTTCCTGTTTTAGAAAACTTGTTACCTGGCATAAAATCTGTTCAAACGGAATGGAACCCGATGAATTTACGCTCAAGACTAAGGGTTTTAGCGGTAAACTGATGCAGGCTCAGTACAGAAATGCTGCAAAAGTGTGGACTTGCGGTCAGGCAGCGGCAATTCTTGCAGATCTTTCTTCCGCTGATATGGAAATTCGCAACAACGGCAACTTTATGGAGGATCTTCTGTTACAAAAATTATTGTACGAAATAATACTTAAAAACGGAGCAAAAAGCGCAGTCGCAGAGTATTAGTCAATTTCGATTGAATTCAGAAGGTTTTTTAAGGCAATCAGTTCGTCTTTAGAAAAAGTTGAACCTTTCCCCATTTTCTGATGGTCAGGAGACCAGCTTCGTAAATCATATTTTGCAGGCCGGCCACCCCAGGAAACAAGGTTCAATTCAACGTTCCATCCGCCTTTGCCTTCGCCAAGAGTTCCTAAGTTTTTTTCAATTTTGAAAGAAAAATCGTCAGACATATTCTACCTCTATGCTTCTATTATCGTTGTATGAACAAAAAAAATATAATAAAATCAAACCAAAAGTGAGGTTATGCCCATGAAAAAAATTACTGTTTTAGCATTTTCAGTTCTGGCTGCTCTTGTTTTGACATCCTGCGGATCAACCCCAAAAACTGAAGTTGAAACTCCTGCAGAAAAAGTTCCAGAAACTCCTGTCGTAGAAACTCCCGTTGCAGAAACCGTAGACGTTGCTGCAATTACTGCACAAATTGATGCATCAAGACAAATTGCAATAGATGCCGGAGCCGACACCGCTGCTCCAGATTTATTAAAAAATCTTGATGACTATTATGAATCACTAAAATCAAATCCTGAACTTCTGGCATCATCGGCCGCAGATTTGAATTTGAAATACAAAACTCTTGCGTCTTATGCAAAGGCAAAGGATTTAAAATCTCAGATTGATTCTAAGAAATCAGAAAATTATGACAAGAAAGATTACAATTCCGGTGTAGCAAGTCTTGAAAAACTTGAAGCCGCTTATGCTTCAACTGATGCAATGTCTGCCGAAACCGCTGCCGCCGCTGATTCTGCAATTGCAGATTTTACGGTTGTTATGACTGATCTTGAGTTAAGAAATTCAAAAATTGAAGTTTATAACAAAACAAAAGATTTAAAAACTCAGATTGATGAACACGAACTTTCCGCCCTTGATTCAAAAGATTATGACGAGGGTGTAAAAAATCTTGAACTTTTTGAATCTGCATTAAAATCTGAAGAAGCAATCACTGCCGACGATGCAGCAACTGCGGACAAGGCATTCGCAAGTTTTACGACAGTTTACGTTGTTGGCTACAAAAAGCTTGCAAAAGATGAACGCTCTGCCGCTTACGATGCAAAAAAACTTGCTGATTCTGTAAAAGCCGCTGTTTCCCGCAAAGCTGAATACAAGGCCGCTACAGAAGCATTCCAGAAAGGCGACACACTTTATTCAATGCAGAATGCTCCAAAAGCCCTTGAAAATTACACTTCTGCAAAAGAACAGTATGAATATCTTTACAAAGATGTTTCAGAAAAACGCGCCGCTGCAATGGCCGTGCTTGAAGCTGCAAAAAAGAGTGTAGAAGAAAGTGAACAGTACGCAGCAGATGCCGACAGTCAGGCTCCTTTAACTCAGAAAGTTGACGGAATTGAAGACGAAGACGCAGTTCTTCTTGAGTCTGACAATTATGAAAATCCGGAAGATGCAGAAATTGACGTTTCCGAAGAACTTACGGTTATAGATCAGTTAAATATTGTTTCCGGAGAAGCTGAAAACGCACTTCAGGATGCCGGAGTTCAGATTGATATTCCTACCTTTGGACAGGAGAAATAATTTATGAAAAAAGTTCTTTTTGTTTTGATTACACTTTGTATGTCTGCAATGATTTTTGCAGCGCCGGTCAGTTACAAAAACAATACTTACCAGAAACTTGCAAATGAATACACAAAAAAAGCTCAGATTGCACTGGATGCTGGTCAGTATGAAGATGCCTATGCTTATTCTCAGAAAGCAGAAGAAAATGCCGCGCTTTCAAAAGCATACATTGATATGATGATGAAACGTTCTAAGGCAGAATCTGATATTAATATGGCAAAAAAACAGCTTGCCTGGGCAGAAAGCATTGATGCCGAAAATATTTATCCTATGGCCTATACAGCCGCAAAGGACGCTCTTGCCAGTGCCACTTCTTCTTTTGATTCAGAAGATTTTGAAAAAGCATCTGAATATGCAAAGGTTTGTTATGATGCCCTCGCAGATTTAAAAGAGGTAACTCCTCTTCCTGCTGAATACATTGTTCGTCCGTGGGCAGAAACAAAAGACTGTTACTGGAACATTTCCGGCAGACCGTACATTTATAACAATCCTCTGCTTTGGGAAAATCTTTATCAGGCAAACAAATCTGCAATGCCAAAACCAGAAGATCCAAACCTGATTCATCCTGGCATGAAGATGAAAGTTCCAAGCCTTACCGGTGAATATCGTAAAGGAACTTACGATCCAAAGAAAACTTACACACCGTACGGTGAATAATTCACAGAAATTTTCATAAAAAAAAGCCCCGGAAGTAAATGCAGTTTAAAATGCAAAAACTTTCGGGGCCTTTTTATTTTTATTGGCGGTTACATTTTTTTTGTCAGATAAAGGCAAAGTGCCGCAGCCATAAGGCCGTGCTGGAACTGCTCGTTCCCCATACACTCAAAAACTTCAGATTTTGGCATTTCAAAGTAATTTATGTTTTCATCGTAATCAAGGTGCTGTTTTCCTGTCTGAACCAAATCTTCCGCCAAAAAAACGTGAAAATTATTAGAAAAAAGCGCCGGATTTGGATTTACGCTACCAAGTTTCGTAAGTTTTCCGGCCTTGCATCCGGTTTCTTCTTCCAGTTCGCGCATTGCCGCCTTTTCCGGCGACTCTCCGTCGTCAATAACACCGCCCGGAAATTCAATGTCCAGCTTTTTAGAACCGTGCCGCCACTGTTTTACCATCAGAAATTTTCCGTCCATTTCTGGAATTACAAAAACCCAATCTCTTGCATTCATAACATAATAGTCGCCTTCCAGACCATCAAAAGACCGGTTGTGTCGCACCGTCACATCAAAAACCGGCGTTTCAAGCAGATTTTTTGAACTGAGTTCCGTCCACTTTAATTTTTCGTCTTCCTTTGTAAAGTAATCTTTCATTTTTGCCTCTTCCAATGCTTTATTTTATCAGTTAATTTGCGCGTTTTACAGTCGATTTTCGTTTGAATCTCCGCCTTCCGTGACTCACATTTTGCCAGGAAATTTCACAATTTTCTGAAGATTTCTTTCTTGTTTCTATACATAAAAACTTGACTTTCCAGATGTAACCTTTCATAATTTTTTACAAATGAAAACATCAAATAAATTAACTTTAATTCGACTTTTATACGCTCCGATTTTTTTCCTTCTCTACTACGTTCCAATCATAGTAAAGAATGACACTCTCGCCGCCGTTTTTATCTGCATTGCAATTCCACTTTTGATTCTTGCAGAACTTACAGACGGCCTTGACGGTTTTTTCGCCCGCAAAAATAACGAAGTCAGCGATTTTGGAAAACTTTTTGACCCTTTTGCCGACGTAATTCTTCACGTTTCGTCGTTCGTTTGCCTTATGTTCTCCTACGATCCTACCGCCCGCGGAGTTCTTACGGAAGATTCTTTCAATATTGTAAGAAACGGTTATATGCCGGTTTACCTTTTTGTTGTGATTTTCTACCGTGAATTTGGTCAGAATTTCCTGCGTATGGTTTCTGCTAAAAAAGGAGTTGCGATTGCGGCTCGTAAAGGTGGCAAATTCAAGACCGTTATGTACGTCGTTGCAGAATTCTACGCCGTTTTCCTTGAACTTTTAGTCCGAATCAATCACGTTCCACAGTGTTTTGCGGTTCTTAAGACAATTTCCTTTGTGATTTTCCTTTTTGCAACAATTTTGTCATGGGCATCTTTCGTCGATTATCTCAACCATTTCGGAAAAGCCCTCACAGACGATTAATTTTTTATTAATACTGGCCCAACGGCCTCGCAAAAACGGCTGTTCCGCACTTCACTCCCGCTCAAAGTCCGCGCCACGCAAATTGGCGTGGCTTACGGGCTTCCGCTTCGCCTGTTGAAACAGCCTTCGCGGGTGCTCCATAGCCGGGGCAGTTTTTCGTAAAACCGTATACTATGGGGGCTATCCAGTAAGTTCGTAGTGTCATGCTGAACTCATTTCAGCATCTATATCATATCCAGCGTGCAGATTTACAATGAACGATGTTCTTATTTTTTAGAATTTCCAAAAGCGCATTTTACAAGGTCTTTCAATTTTAAAACTTTCACAGAATTTTCTTCTCCATCAGGATTTATAACGTCGCTAAAACCAAGACTTTGTGCGGTTTTTATTCTCTGTTTTGATTTTGTTACACTTCTAATTTCGCCGGCAAGACTTAATTCACCAAAAACTGCAGTTTCCGCATTCAAAGGTATATCTGTGCGTGCAGAATAAAGTGCCGCTGCCAGTGCCGCATCAATCGAACTTTCTGTTAATTTTATTCCGCCGGCAACATTTACATAAATGTCCTGGTCGCTAAAACACAGTCCGCATCTTTTTTCTATTACCGCCGCAACTCTTGCAACTTTTCCGCTGTCAATTTTTTCACTGTAAATTCTAGAAATACTTGCCTTTGCCGGAACTGTCAGTGCCTGAATTTCTACCATAAACGCTCTTGAACCTTCAAAAACCGGCGTACAGCAAACCCCGGCCGGCTGGCTGTCAGACCTTTTTGTTAAAAACAGTGACGAAGGATCGCTCACGGCAACAAGACCTTTTTCTGTCATACTGAAAATTCCAAGTTCATCAACGGAGCCAAAACGGTTTTTCTGTGCATGCAAAAATCTGATGTCCTCATTGTTTCGTTCAAAACTGATTACCGTGTCAACCATATGTTCCAAAGATTTAGGTCCCGCAATAGTTCCTTCCTTCGTGACGTGCGCGGTCATAATCAAAACGGAATCGCGTTCTTTTACCCATGAAATAAACTCGTTTGCGCAATATTTCAGTTGATTTACTGTTCCCGGAACAATTCCAGCTTCCGCAGAATAAATTGTCTGAATTGAATCAATAATTACAAACAAAGGATTTATAGAATCAAGTGCATCAAGAGTATCTTCAAGTCGTGACGTACACAAAAGTTGAATTCCAGAACAGTTTACTCCAAGTCTTTCGGCTCTGTCCTTAATCTGTTCCGCAGATTCTTCTCCGCTTACGTATAAAACTTTGCCGTTTGCCGCAAATCCTGATGCTGCACTCGCCGCCGCCTGCAAAAGCAGTGTGGATTTTCCAATTCCCGGTTCACCGCCAAGCAAAATTGCAGAACGCTTTGTTGCTCCTCCGCCCAAAACTCTGTCAAATTCAGAAATTCCGGTCTGGTATCTCACATTTGATTGCGCTTTTACGCTATTTAAATTTACAGGTCGTGCTTTTTCTGCCTGTTCACTTCCTCTTCCTGCCGGCGAAACATTATTTCTGTCTATAATGATTTCTTCCAGACTGTTCCATTCTCCACATTCAGGGCATCTTCCAAGCCATCTGGGCTGCGAATACCCGCATGCAGAACATTTGTACATAATAGAACCGTTTTTCTTTGCCATAAAAATTCCTAATTTTGTAATATTTTTAGTAAAATAATAAACGAAAAATAAATTGACACCACTCAATAAGGGGAGTATTATTTAAATTAAGCTTGTAGAAAAGCTGATAAACTCTCTCCGATGTTCAGTGTAACAGCTGGACGGCAAGACTTCTGGTTAGTGTCACTCATCAGGAGTCTTGTTTTTTTTAAATTAATATCAAAAGTCCAAAAAGGCAAAGTAAATTTTTAAAATTACCGCCTGAATTTATTGACATAAAATCGCACTTAAATTATATTCATAGAACGCACGTTTCTATGTTTGTGTAGGAATCTGTAACTGCCCTTGTAGCTCAGTTGGTAGAGCGCAACAGCGGTAATGTTGAGGTCTGCAGTTCGATTCTGCACGGGGGCTGGAAACTAAAAAAAATAGATTGTTGCTTAGGAGTAAGGAAATATGGCTAGCAAGAAAAAAGGTGCTGTAGAAATTATCGCTTTGCAGTGTACAGAATGCAAAAGAAAAAATTATACTACATACAAAAACCGAAAAAACATTACTGGAAAATTGGAAAAGAATAAGTATTGTCCATTCTGCCGTAAATCAGTAATGCACAAAGAAACAAAGGCAAAATAAGTTTTCTTGTAATAAATTTGCAACTATTCAGCAAATTTTGTATTATTAATCGTTAATATTTGACTGTCAGATTTATCCGGCGGTCTGAATATATAGGGCAGTAGTTCAGCTGGTAGAGCAGCGGTCTCCAAAACCGCCTGTCGTGGGTTCAAATCCTGCCTGCCCTGTTTTTTTATTCTACGAACCGTTTTGAGTTATTTTCAAATCAGGTTGAGGAAAATTAGTTATGGCAAAATTATTTCAGTTTATAAAAGAAAGTAAGGCAGAGTTAAAGAAAGTTGTATGGCCTACAAAACAGGATGTTTTTGCATCTATAAAGGTTGTTGTTATTTCAACTGTAATTGTTGCAATCATTCTTGGACTTCTTGATTTAGGTTTTACGGCTTTATTCCGACTTTTGATGAAATAATTGTTGTTTTAGTTTTCAAAATTATAAATAAACAAGTCTGAAAAATCTTTTTTTGGTCACAGAAAAAAAAGAAATTATCTAACAGGAATAAATAATGTCAAGAAATTGGTATATTCTTCAAACTTACGCTGGTTATGAAAATAAGGTTGAAAGAGGAGTTAGAGCTCTTCTTGATAAAAACGAACTTGATTCAAATGTTATTTTAGATGTAAAAGTTCCTGTTGAAGAAATTACAGAAATTAAAGACGGTAAAAAGAAAGTTCGAAAAGATAAATTCCTTCCGGGTTATGTTCTGCTTTATATGGATTTACCGGAAATTGACTGGAAAAAGACTGTTGCTATTCTAAGAAAAATTCAAGGTTGTGGCGGTTTTGTTGGAACCGATATTAATACACGACCAAGACCAATAACTGATGATGAAGCAAAAGGAATTTTGCAGCGTTGTGGTTTGATTAAGGGTGAAAAGCCTGTTCGCGTACACCAGGAATATAATGTTGGTGACAGCGTAAAAGTAACAGAAGGCCCTTTTGCATCATTTACAGGTTCTATTAAAGAAATCAACGAAGAAAAAGAAAAGCTTTCTGTAGAAGTTCAGATTTTTGGACGTCCTACGCCGGTAGAAGTAAGTTTTACTCAGGTAGAGAAAGTTTAGTTTTAGTAGTCTGAAAAATCAGACAATGTTCTTTGGCAAAATCAGGGGTTTGTATCCCAAATGCAAACCGTTAATCCTGTTTTTGGGAGAGTTGCAGGTCCGTTGGACATAGGCATCTCGTTAGATAGATAATCCTAGATTGTTTATCACACCAATATTGGGAGAAACAAAATGGCTACAAAAAAAGTAACAGCTGTAATCAAGTTGCAGTGTCCTGCAGGGGCGGCAACACCAGCTCCTCCAATTGGACCAGCATTAGGACCTCACGGTGTTAGTGCTCCTAAATTTGTTCAGGAATTCAATGACCGAACAAAGACTATGGAAAAAGGTCTGATTATTCCTGTTGTTATCACTGTTTATCAGGATAAATCTTACACATTCATTCTCAAGACTCCTCCTGCAGCAGTTCTTATTAAAAAGGCTGCAAAAATTGAAAAGGGTTCTGGAAATCCTCTTCGTGACAAGGTTGCAACTTTGTCTAAGAAAGATCTTGAAGAAATTGCAAAAACAAAAATGCCAGATATCAATGCTAATGATATTGAAGCAGCTAAGAAAATCATTGCCGGTACAGCAAGAAGTATGGGCGTAGAGGTGGAGCAGTAATATGAAACATGGAAAGAAATACAATGCTGCAGTAAGCAAATATGATCTTTCAAAGAAATATGATGTAGCTTCAGCTTTGAAGATTGTTCAGGATGTTAAATTTGCAAAATTTGACGAAACTGTAGAAGCTCATGTATCGCTTCGTCTTGAAAAGAACGCTACTGTTCGTGATACATTGGTATTCCCAAATCAGTTCCGTGGTGAAAAGAAAGTTCTTGTTTTCTGTAAAGGTGAAAAAGTACAGGAAGCTTTGAATGCCGGTGCAGCTTACGCTGGTGAAGAATACATTGAAAAAGTAAAGGGTGGTTGGCTTGACTTTGATGTCTGCGTTGCTACTCCTGATATGATGAAAGATGTAGGTCGTCTTGGTATGGTTCTTGGTCGCAAAGGTTTGATGCCGAACCCAAAAACTGGAACTGTAACTCCGGATGTTGCACATGCTGTTGCAGAACTTAAAAAAGGTCGTACAGAATACCGTGCTGATAAGGGTGGTATTGTACATATTGCTGTTGGTAAGTGTTCAATGACTGAAGATAAACTTGCAGAAAATATTAATACACTTCTTTCTGAAATTGCAAAGAAAAAGCCGGCTGGTTCAGCTGCTGGTTTTGTTCAGAGTGTTTCAGTAAGTTCATCAATGGGTCCTGGTGTATGGATTGACTATAAGGAAGGCGAGTAATGGCAGTAAAAGCAAAAAAGATTCAGCCTGCTAAAGCAGCAGCTATCGAAGAAGCAAAAAAGACTTTCGCTGATTACAGTGACTTCATTTTTGCAGATTACCGCGGATTAACTGTAGAACAGATTACAAAACTTCGTGACAAGCTTCGCGAAAAGAACGCTGTTCTTAAAGTTGTAAAAAATAACTTTGCAAGAATTGCTTTTGAAGATATGAAAGTAGAAAATGTTGCTGATTATCTCAAAGGACCAACTGTTGTTGCAATGGCTAAAGAAGATTCAAACGAAGTTGCAAAAGTTTTGTTTGACTTCAAAAAAGAAGCTCCGACTCTTGATGTAAAGGGTGCTAGTATTGCTAATGAAAATTACGATGCAGCTAAAATCGAAGCTTATTCAAATGTACCTGGAAAGAAACAGCTTTACGCTATGTTGATGTCTGCAATGAACGGCCCAGTTCAGAAACTTGCCGCTACATTACAGGCTTACGTGGACAAGAAAACTGCAGAAGGTGCAAACTAGAAATAGTTTACAAAAAAGCATGGTCAGGCTTCATGACTGTCGACTGTCCGTGCTAAGTGCAGAACGGCTTAGTTAAGCAAATCTGCTGCCACTTACTGAGTGGAGAAAATATAAGACTTATTTATTTAAGGAGAAGACAATATGGCAGTCACAAAAGAAGAAATTCTTGAAACAATCGCTTCTATGTCAGTTCTTGAAGTTTCAGAACTTGTAAAAGCAATGGAAGAAAAATTTGGTGTTACAGCAGCAGTTGCAGTAGCAGCAGGTCCAGCAGCAGCAGGCCCAGCAGCTGAAGAACAGACAGAATTCACAGTAACTTTGGATTCTTTTGAAGCTACAGCTAAGATTCCTGTAATCAAGATTGTACGTGAAATCACAGGTCTTGGTCTTGGTGAAGCAAAAGCTTTGGTTGAAAAAGCTCCAGCTACAATTAAAGAAGGTGTTAGCAAGGCTGACGCTGATGAAATCATCAAGAAGATTACAGATGCTGGTGGAAAGGCTAGCAAAAAATAAGTTGGCTTTTGCTTAGGCAAAACTGACAAAACTAAGGGATGAACGGCTTTTTTTGCTGTCATCCCTTAATTCGTTTTTTTACATTTTAAACCGTGAATAAACTATTTTTTTTCGAGTTTTTTGCACGTGTACAATTGCGTAAAGGATTGTAGGGGCCCGGCGAAGACGGCTTGCGAAGCAATGAAGCGAACAGCGGAACCCCGCGATGTTTTGTTTTCCTTACGAAAGTAAAATAGAAAACAAAACTCGTGAGCGAAGCGTAAAATGTCCTGACCCGAAGCGAATGCGAAGGGATACGCCCAGATAAAAAAAATAAAACTTGAAATTTTTAGTGAATAAAACGGAAAAACGGTAATTTCGGTGCTGTGCGAAGTCTTCGTGCGTAGCTGAAAATTTGCCGAACTCACTTAAAAGAGGTAACTGATGTTCGCTAAGACTCGAACAATCAACCGCCAGTACATTGGTAAGGACATCCAGAATTTCATGGAAGTCCCAAATCTTATTGAAATCCAGACATCATCTTATGAAAGTTTTTTACAGACAAAAGCTTTAGAAGAAAAAAAAGAACCTTTGAATCAGGGACTTCAGGAAGTTTTTAATTCTACTTTCCCAATTGAAAGCCCTAATGGTGATATGTCTCTAGAGTATGAATTCTATTATTTTGACTGGGAAAATATGAAATTTTCCGAGTTGGAATGTAAGCAGAAGGGCCAGACTTATTCGGTTCCTGTAAAAGCAAGAATTAATCTGAACAATCATCAGACTGGAGCAATTCTTCAGAAAGATATTTATATGTGTGACATTCCTCTGATGACAGATAGAGGAACATTTGTCGTTAACGGCGCAGAACGAGTAGTTGTTTCGCAGATTCATCGTTCGCCTGGTGTAATTTTCTGTCACGATAAGGGGGTTTATTCTTCAAGAATTATTCCTTATCACGGATCTTGGCTTGAATTTGAAATTGATCAGAAAAAAGAACTGATTTATGCAAAGATTGACCGCAAAAAGAAGATTTTGGGAACAATTTTCCTTCGCGCACTTGGTTTTTCAACTCGTGAAGAAATTATCCGCTGTTTCTATTTGACTGAGGACGTTGAAGTAAAAGATGATGCTCAGGCTAAAGAAGCTTTGGTAGATAAGGTTCTTGCATCTGCTGTAATTTTGAAAGATGAAAACGGCGAAGAAAAGAGATTGTTCAATGCCGGTACAAGACTTCATCCGCATGATATTGACGACCTTGTTGCTAACAATGTTGAAAAAATCTGCGTAATTAAATTTGATACAAGAAAAAATCCTTTAAGCAAGGAAGAAAAGAACGATTCTCTGAATTCTCAGATGATTATCAACTGTTTTGACAGAGAGGAAGTTAAATATGTCCGCGAAGGTTCTTTGGATAACGAACCTACAAAAGAAGATGCTTTGAATGCAGTTTATGCAGTTCTTCAGCCAGGCGAAATGATGACTGTTGAACAGGCAGAAAAAGACTTGAATTCAATGTTCTTCTCTGAAAGACGTTATGATTTGGGCCGAGTTGGTCGTTACAAGTTGAACAAAAAATTTGGTTATGGCGACGATGTAAAGGACTTTACTCTTACAAAAGATGACATTATCAACACGATGAAATTCCTCATTAAAGTTTGGATTCGTGAAGAAAATATTGACGATATTGACCATTTAGGAAACCGACGTATTCGTTCTGTTGGTGAATTGATGACAAATTCTTTGAAATCTGCATTCCTCCGTATGGAAAGAATTGCAAAAGAAAGAATGAGTCAGAAAGAAACTGAAACAATGAAACCTCAGGATTTGATTTCTATTAAGCCTATTCTGGCCGCAATTAAAGAATTCTTTGGTTCATCTCAGCTTTCTCAGTTCATGGATCAGATTAACCCGCTTTCTGAACTTACTCACAAACGCCGTTTGAACGCTTTGGGACCTGGTGGTCTTTCGCGAGATCGTGCAGGCTTTGAAGTTCGTGATGTTCACTGGACTCACTACGGACGAATGTGTCCTATTGAAACACCTGAAGGACCGAATATTGGTTTGATTGTTTCTCTGGCAATGTACACTCGTATCAACGAATACGGATTCCTTGAAGCTCCGTTCAGAAAAGTTGTTGACGGTAAAGTTACAGATCAGGTTGACTACCTTTCTGCAATGGACGAGGAACATTATTACATTGGACAGGTTGTTCCTGGTATTAAACCGGATGGATCTTTCCCTACAGACACAATTTCTTGTCGTCATCAGGGTGATTATACTTTCCGCGATCCAAAACTTGTTGATTACATTGACGTTTCTCCGCGCCAGGTAATTTCAGTTTCAGCTTCTATGATTCCGTTCCTTGAACACGACGATGCTAACCGTGCTTTGATGGGTTGTAACATGCAGCGTCAGGCTGTTCCTTTACTTTTCCCAGAACCATGTCACGTTGGTACTGGTATGGAAAAGAAATGTGCAATGGATTCCGGAGTTCTTGTTAAAGCAAAACGTGCCGGTGAAGTTGTTTCTGTAGAAAGTACTCTTATCAAAATTAAGGCTGATGAAGACGGAAAAATTGATGAATATCCGCTCCTTAAATATCAGAGAACAAACAATGATACTTGTAACCATCAGCGCCCTACTGTTGAAAGCGGTGAACGTGTTGAAGTCGGCACTGTAATTGCAGATGGACCGGCAACATTCAACGGTGAAATGGCACTTGGTCGTAACCTTCTTGTAGGATTCGTTCCTTGGAATGGTTACAACTACGAGGATGCTGTATTGATTTCTCAGAGAGTTGTTCGCGAAGATATGTATACTTCAATTCATATCAAGGAATTCCAGGTAGAAATTCGTGAAACAAAACTCGGACCAGAGCGCATTACTCGTGATATTCCGAACGTTGCAGAAAAGGCTGTTTCTAACCTTGATAACGACGGTATTATCCGTGTTGGTGCAAAAGTTCGTTCAGGAGATATTCTTGTTGGTAAGGTAACTCCAAAATCTGACACAGAAACTACTCCGGAATTTAAACTTCTTCAGTCAATTTTTGGTGAAAAGGCTAAAGAAGTTCGCGATTCTTCACTGCGCGTTCCTCACGGAATTGAAGGTGTTGTAATTGATATTCAGCAGATGAGTCGTGCAGAAGGCGATGATTTGAACCCTGGCGTTGACAAGGTAATCAAAGTTCTTATTGCTAACAAACGTAAACTCCGCGAAGGTGATAAGATGGCCGGTCGTCACGGAAACAAGGGTGTTGTTTCTCGTATTTTGCCGGTTGAAGATATGCCTTATTTGGAAGACGGTACTCCGCTTGATGTTTGTTTGAACCCTCTTGGTGTACCTTCCCGAATGAATATTGGACAGATTCTTGAATCAGAACTTGGTATTGCCGGTAAATATCTTGGACAGTACTTTGAAGCTCCGGTATTCCAGTCGCCAAGTCAGGAAATGATTGCTGATAAACTTGAAGAAGCTGGACTTCCTAGAAGTTGTAAGCAGATTGTTCACAGTGGACAGACTGGTGAACCGTTCCATAACCCAATTTTTGTCGGCGTAATTTATTACATGAAACTGCATCACCTTGTTGATGATAAGATGCACGCACGTTCTACAGGACCGTATTCACTTGTTACTCAGCAGCCACTTGGTGGTAAGGCTCAGTTTGGTGGTCAGCGTCTTGGAGAAATGGAAGTTTGGGCTCTTGAAGCTTACGGTGCTGCAAACTGTCTGCAGGAAATGATGACAATTAAGTCTGATGATATGAACGGACGTTCTAAGATTTACGAATCAATTGTAAAGGGTGACCCTTCTTCTCCAATTGGTGTTCCGGAATCATTCAACGTTCTTGTTCAGGAACTTCGTGGTCTGGCTCTTGATTTCACGATTTATGATGCAAAAGGTAAGCAGATTGCTCTTACAGAACGTGATCAGGAATTAATAGATAAAGCAGCTTCCGGATTTGATAAGGAGGACATCAATGCATGATATACAGGATTTTGACAGCTTAAAAATTAAACTGGCTTCACCAGATACAATTCGTTCTTGGTCTTACGGTGAAGTTAAGAAACCTGAAACAATAAACTACAGAACTCTCCGTCCAGAGAAAGATGGTTTGTTCTGCGAAAGAATTTTCGGTACAACAAAGGAATGGGAATGTTACTGCGGTAAATTCAAGTCAATCAGATACAAGGGTGTAATTTGTGACCGCTGTGGTGTTGAAGTTACTCATTTTAAAGTTCGCCGTGAACGAACTGGACACATTGAACTTGCCGCTCCGGTAAGTCATATCTGGTATTACCGTTCAGTTCCAAGCCGTATGGGTCTTCTTCTTGATTTGCAGGTGGCAGCGCTTCGTCAGGTTTTGTACTATGAAAAGTACATCGTAATTGAACCTGGTGATACTGATTTGAAAAAAGGTCAGTTGCTTTCAGAAGATGAATATCTTACAGCACGCGAAAAGTATGCAGGTTCGGCTTTCCAGGCTGATATGGGTGCCGAAGCCATTAAGACAATGCTTGAACACATTGATCTTGATGAACTTGCCGCAGAACTTCGTGCAAAAATGATTGAAAAAGGTGCAAAAACTGATAAACACCTTCTTCGCCGAATTGAAATTGTTGAAAATTTCCGCGCTTCAGGAAACAAAGTGTCTTGGATGATTCTTGACGTTATTCCGGTAATTCCGCCGGAACTTCGTCCAATGGTTCAGCTTGATGGTGGACGTTTTGCAACTTCAGATTTGAACGATCTTTACCGCCGTGTAATCAACAGAAACAATCGTCTTAAGAGACTTCTTCAGCTTTCTGCTCCGGATATTATTATTCGTAACGAAAAACGAATGTTGCAGGACGCCGTTGATGCACTTTTTGATAATACAAAGCGTAAACGTTCTGTAAAAGGTCCATCAAACAGACCTCTTAAGTCAATTTCTGACCTCTTGAAAGGTAAAACTGGACGATTCCGTTTGAATTTGCTTGGTAAACGTGTTGACTATTCTGGACGTTCGGTAATCGTTGTTGGTCCGGAGTTGAAACTCTGGCAGTGTGGTCTTCCTACAAAAATGGCTCTTGAATTGTTCAAACCATTCTTGATGAAGAAACTTGTTGATAAAGACGTTGTATTCAATATCAAAAAAGCAAAAACAATGGTTGAACAGGAATCTCCGGAAGTTTATGCAATTCTTGACGAAGTTGTAAAAGAACATCCTGTTATGTTGAACCGTGCGCCGACACTCCACCGACTTGGTATTATGGCTTTTGAACCTGTCCTTGTAGAAGGAAAGGCACTTAAACTTCATCCGTTGGCTTGTAAATCATTCAACGCCGACTTCGATGGTGACCAGATGGCTATTCACGTTCCTCTTACACAGGCTGCACAGATGGAATGTTGGACTTTGATGCTTTCTGCAAGAAACCTTCTTGACCCTGCAAATGGTAAAACAATTGTTGCTCCATCTCAGGACATGGTTCTTGGTATTTATTACATGACTGCCATCAAAAAAGGTGCAAAAGGCGAAGGTAAACGTTTCTCTACAGCTGATGAAGTTCGTATGGCCGCAGAACTTGGAAATATTGAATGGCAGGCAATGATTAAAGTTCCTGCTCCAAAATCATCATTCAATTCTAAAGCTCTTAAGGTTAAAGAAGATGAAAACTTTGTAAACGGAACTCAGGACTTTAACGAAGGCGATTTGATTGAAACTTCTGCAGGACGACTTGCATTCAACGAAGCTATGCCTGAAGAAATCGGTTATGTAAACCGTCAGATGTTTGATAAATCACTCAAAGCAATGATTGAGGAAGTTTACAGTACAAAAGGTCCGTGGGTTACAATTAAAATGCACGATGCAATCAAGGATGTTGGTTACAAAAACGCTACATTGTACGGTGCAACAATTTGTATGGACGATATTCTTGTTCCAGAAGATAAGGCTGAACGTGTTGAAAAAGCAAACAAAGAAGTAACAGACATTGTTCATCAGTATCAGGTTGGTAACATTACTGCCGAAGAACGCTATAACCGTTCTTGTGCAATTTGGGACCGTACAAACAAGGAACTCACAAACGAAATGATGGACAACCTTGAAAAAGACAAGGGTGGTTTCAATACAATCTGGATGATGGCTAAGTCTGGTGCGCGAGGTTCTCGTGGACAGATTTCTCAGCTTGCCGCAATGCGTGGTTTGATGACAAAGCCTAACGGAGATATTATTGAACTTCCTATTCGTGCAAACTTCAAGGAAGGACTTTCCGTAATTGAATACTTCATTTCTACAAACGCTGCCCGCAAGGGTCTTTCTGATACTGCTTTGAAGACTGCCGACGCCGGTTACATGACTCGTCGTCTTGTTGATGTTGCTCAGGATGTTGTTATTAATGAAGAAGACTGTCAGACAATCAACGGTATTGACTATGCCGCAATTAAAGATGGCGATGAAATTAAAGTTCATCTTGCAGACAGAATTGTCGGACATTATACAATTGAACGTGTTGTCAATCCGTTTACTGGTGAACTCCTTTGTGATGTAAATGATTACATTACAGATGATCTTGCAAAGAAAATCGAAGCTGCCGGCGTAGAAAAAGTAAAATTACGTACAGTTCTTACTTGTGAATCTAAACACGGTCTTTGTGTAAAATGTTACGGAAAGAACCTCGCTCGCAATAAGATTGTTGAAATTGGTGAAGCTGTTGGTATTGTTGCCGCTCAGTCAATTGGTCAGCCAGGTACACAGTTGACACTTCGAACATTCCACTCTGGTGGTGCTGCCGAAATGTCTACCGAAGATAACAAGATTGTCCTTAAATTCGATGCATTTGTCACAAAAATTGAAGGTAAAACTGTAAATTACGATGATGGAAGCAGACTTTTCACTCGTAAAGGTTCAATGACTTACATCAAGATTCTTGATTCAATGGATATTGATGCTTCTGACAAAGTACTCGTTGAAGATGGAAAGAAAATTCAGTTCAATACTCCTGTAATCAATCATAAAGGTCAGGATGTTGTTTCAAAATTCTCTGGAACTGTAATGATTCGTGACGGAAAACTTTACATTGTAGGAAATCCTCAGGAAAATACAATTGTAAACGGTTCAAAAATCATAATTCAGGAAGGCGCTCTGGTTAAAAAAGGCGAACCAATCGGAGAATTTGATACTTATAACGACCCGATTATTGCAGAAAGTGACGGTTACGTAAAATTTGAAGACATTATTCCAGGTTCAACTCTTGAAGAATCAATCGATCCAAACACAGGTTCTTCAGAAAGATTTATTACAGATCTTCACCTTGATGTTAAACAGCCTCGAATTCTTATTACAGATGAAGCTGGTAATGAACTCGGAAAATATTACCTTTCAGCAGGTACCGTACTTGTTGTAAAAGAAGGTGATGTCGTAAAAGCTGGCGTTACACTTGCAAAAGTTCCTAAGGGAGCTCAGAAAACAAACGATATTACTGCCGGTCTTCCGCGTGTATCTGAATTGTTTGAAGCCCGCAAACCAAAGACTCCAAGCGTTCTTGCTCAGATTTCCGGTACAGTTAAGTTTGGTGATATTACTAAAGGCAAACGAATTATCTACGTTGAAGATGAAAACGGAAAGAATTATGAACATCTTGTTCCTATTTCAAGAGGTATCATCGTTCGTGATGGTGATGAAGTAAAAGCCGGTGAAGCTTTGTGTAAAGGTTCTCCAAATCCTCAGGATGTTCTTGCAATCCTCGGTGAAAATGCTCTTCAGAATTACCTTATGGATGAAATTCAGAACGTTTACCGAAATCAGGGTGTAGATATCAACGACAAGCATATTGGTATTATCGTTCGTCAAATGCTCAAGAAAGTTGAAATCGTATCTGTTGGAGATACAAAGTTTATCTTTGGACAGCAGGTTGATAAATACAAGTTCCATGAAGAAAATGCCCGCGTAATAGCTGAAGGTGGACAGCCGGCTATCGGTCGTCCAATGTTCCAGGGAATTACAAAAGCCGCTCTTAATGTTGATTCATTCATTTCAGCCGCTTCATTCCAGGAAACTACAAAAGTTCTTACAAATGCCGCAATCGCCGGAGCAACTGACGGTTTGCACGGAATTAAGGAAAACGTAGCTATCGGACATATGATTCCAGCCGGAACTGGTATTAAAGATTACAGAAATGTAAAACTTTTTGATGCCACAGACACCGATCTTGATGAACAGATGAATGAGATTCTTGAACGTCGCCGAATTGAAGCCGAACAGGAATCTAAACTTGAAGAAACAAGTTTTGAATCTGAAGAACAGGATTAACCAACTTACAGAATTCCAATTGACACAAACGATTGGAATTCTGTAATATTTTAACTTACCATAAGTTGTTATTTCTTCCGGGGTGCTGACCGGAATACAATAGGAGACTAGGCGATGCCTACAATAAATCAATTAATCCGTCAGGGTCGTAAATCTGCTGCAAACAGAACCAAAGCTCCCGCGCTTGATTCTTGTCCACAGAAACGTGGTGTTTGTACACGTGTTATGACTATGACACCTAAAAAACCTAACTCAGCATTGAGAAAGATTGCTCGTGTTCGTTTGAGTAATGGTATTGAAGTTACTGCATATATTCCTGGTATTGGACATAACTTGCAGGAACACTCAGTAGTTTTGGTACGTGGTGGTCGTGTAAAGGACCTTCCTGGTGTTCGTTACCATATTATTCGTGGTGCTAAAGATGCACTTGGTGTAGAAGATCGTAAACGCGGTCGTTCTAAGTACGGTGCTAAAAAACCTAAGGCTTAATGGAGGACTAAGATGGGAAGACATAAGAAATCAATCGAACGTCCATTGATGCCGGATGTTAAATACAATAGCAAAATCGTTTCAAAATTCGTTTGCCGAATGATGCTTGATGGTAAAAAAGAAACTTGCCAGAAAATCATTTATCAGGCAATGGATAATTTGAAAGCAAAAACTGATAAAGATCCTCTCGAAGTTCTTTTGAAGGCTCTTGAAAATGTAAAACCACAGGTAGAAGTAAAATCACGCCGTGTTGGTGGTGCAACATATCAGGTTCCAATCGAAATCCGAGAATCACGCCGTGAAGCTCTTGCAATGCGCTGGATTATCGAAGCAGCTCGCAAACGCAGTGGACACGGAATGGCAGAAACTTTATCTGCTGAACTTTTGGATGCATACAACAATACTGGTACAGCATTCAAAAAGCGTGAAGATGTTCATAAAATGGCCGAAGCTAACAAGGCTTTTGCACATTACAGATGGTAGAAATACCGGCGGTTTAAAAATCGCATAATTAAAGGAGGTTTAGAAATAGACCTCCTTTTTTTTGTGCCAAATCTGGTCGTGTAAACGGCTGTTCCACACTTCGCTCCCGCTCAAAATCCTCGCCACGCAAATTGCGTGTCTCCGGGTTTCTGCTTCGGCTGTTGAAACAGCCATCGCAGGTGTTCCATAGCCGGGCAGGTTTTCTGTAAAAGCAAAAATAAATCTCAAAAAATCAAAATTTTTAGTCTAATTACTTCTGTAATAAAGAAAATCAAGTCTTGATTTTTATTTTTATAAATTGTATAAATATAGAACACGACTTTATGTACAGTCAGTGGGTTCTTTGAGAGTCAGGCAGATTTATTCTGGTATTATCCGTAAAGTTAATCCTTGTGATTTTCAGGATGTACGGCCCATTATTGGTGTTATTGCCGTCGGTAATAATGATTATGACAGCTGATTTTGGAGTTTCTGACTAGTCCTTTTGACTAACTCGAGTAGACCAGACCAGTTGTCAGATGATAATGATGGTGGTTACGAGTTGACATTCTTCGAATTGATGAAGAATTGAAAATTTGTTTTCCTATCTTTTAGTTATCATCATAAAAATATGCAATTATTGTGTCTGCGAATGTCAATATTTCTTTGTGAAGAGATGTTGCATTCTGGCTTAAAGTGCAACACAAAAAAATAAAAATGCCGGTATTTCAGGAAAAATTCTGGCAAGGAGTAAAACATGGCAAAGGAGAAGTTCAATCGAACTAAACCTCACATGAACGTTGGTACTATTGGTCACGTAGACCATGGTAAGACTACACTTTCTGCTGCTATCACTTCATATTGTGCAAACAAATATGGTGACAAGGCTCTTAAGTATGATGAAATTGATAACGCTCCAGAGGAAAAGGAACGTGGTATCACAATCAACACTCGTCACTTGGAATATCAGTCAGACAAACGTCACTACGCACATATCGACTGTCCAGGACATGCTGACTATATTAAGAACATGATTACTGGTGCTGCACAGATGGATGGTTCTATTCTTGTTATTGCAGCTACTGACGGTGTTATGGCTCAGACACGTGAACACCTTTTGCTTGCTCGTCAGGTAGGTGTACCAAAGATCATCGTATTCTTGAACAAAGTTGATATGCTTGATGGCGATGAAGAAATGTTGATGATGGTAGAAGAAGACGTAAAAGATACATTGGTAAAATACGGATTCTCTCCAGATACACCAATCATCAAAGGTTCAGCATTCAAAGCATTGAACGACCCAACTCCAGAAAATACAAAATGTATCGAAGAACTTCTTACAGCTATGGATACATGGTTTGATGATCCAGAACGTGATGAAGCTAAACCATTCTTGATGCCAATCGAAGATATCTTCACAATTTCTGGTCGTGGTACTGTAGTAACAGGTAAAATTGAACGTGGTGTTGTAAATATGAACGACCCAGTTCAGATTGTTGGTATTCGTCCAACAGCTGATACAACTGTAACTGGTATTGAAATGTTCCAGAAGACACTTGATCAGGGTATTCCAGGTGATAACGTTGGTATCCTTCTTCGTGGTGTTGAAAAGAAAGATGTTGTTCGTGGTCAGGTTTTGGCAAAGCCAAATTCAATCACACCTCACACAAAGTTCGAAGCTCAGATCTACGTTCTTTCAGAAAAAGAAGGTGGACGTCACTCTCCATTCTTCTCAGGATATCGTCCACAGTTCTACTTCAGAACTACAGATATTACTGGAACAATCGAGCTTGAAGCTGGTACAGATATGGTAAAACCTGGTGATAACGTAAAAGTTATTGGTGAACTCATCCACCCAATTGCTATGGATGAAGGACTTAAACTTGCTATCCGTGAAGGCGGTCGTACAATCGCTTCTGGACAGGTTACTAAAATCTTACAGTAGTTAGATTTTGTTATAAAAGGGCTGGTATTTTAAATATCAGTCCTTTTGTTGCGAATATAGGAGTTTTTAAATGGCTAATGGAAAGATTCGTGTCAGACTTCGTGCTTTTGACGTTGAACTGATCGATCAGAGTGCTAAAGCCATCGTGCAGACTGTTCAGAAGGCGGGAGCTAAGGTTTCAGGACCAATTCCACTTCCAACACGTATCAATAAGGTTACAGTATTGCGTTCACCTCACGTAAATAAAAAGTCTCGTGAGCAGTTTGAAATGCGAACTCACAAACGTCTTATTGACATTTTGAATCCATCTCAGGATGTTATGGATTCATTAATGAAACTTGAACTTCCTGCCGGTGTCGATGTAGTAATCGCACAGTAGAAGTGAAAAATGGTACGGTCCCCTTGGATCTGGGATGGCGGCCAAAAAAAAGAAATTGGAAATTGCAAAATTTCCAGATAGGAGAATATCAGAATGAAAGGTCTGATTGCTAAAAAAGTTGGCATGACACAGATTTTCGATGAAAGCGGTAATCTTACACCAGTAACCGTGATCCAGATCGAACCGAATGTTGTCGTTGCTAAAAAGACAAAGGAAAATTGCGGTTATGATGCGGTTGTTCTTGGTTTAGAAGATATTAAAGCTTCTAAGGCAAGTAAAGCATATGCCGGACAATTCCCTGAGAATGTTAATCCTAAACGACATTTAAAAGAATTCAGATGTTTTGAAAAAGAAGTAAATGTTGGGGATGTTGTTGGTCTTGAACTTTTTGAAGGAGTACGTTTCTTAGATGTAACTGCTACTTCTAAAGGAAAAGGATTTCAGGGTGTAATGAAAAGATGGGGCTTCCATGGTGGTCGTGCTACTCATGGTTCTAAGTTTCATCGTGAGCCGGGTGGTACAGGAGAATGTACAACTCCAGGACACAGCTTCAAAAATATCAAATTACCTGGACATATGGGATGTAATAAAGTAACAGTTCAGAATCTTAGAATTGTTAAAGTTGACCCAGAATTGAAAGTAATCATGGTACGTGGTGCAGTTCCAGGAACTAAAGACAGTACTCTCATCGTAAAGTCCGCAGTAAAGAAATAACAGGGGAATAAGAAATGGAAAAGAAAGTTTATTCAACTGCTGGTAAAGAACTGCGTACAATCACTCTTGATGATAATGTATTCGGTCTTCCAGTAAATGATGATGTAATTTATTACGCAATCACAAATGAATTGGCTAACAAACGTGTTGGTACAGCTTGTACAAAAACTCGTTCAGAAGTTCATGGAAGTAATGCAAAGCCTTATAAACAGAAGGGTACTGGTAATGCTCGTCGCGGTGATAAAAAATCTCCAATTACTGTAGGTGGCGGTACAATTTTTGGACCAAAACCAAAAGATTACAGTTATTCAATGCCTGCAAAAGCTAAGAGATTGGCTATGAAGTCTATTCTCAGTGCTCATGCTCAGGGTGAAAGATTGACTGTTGTTGAAGATTTTACTGTTGAAAGCGGCAAAACAAAAGATTTGGTAAAGATTCTTGAAAACTTTGCTAAAGATGAAAGAACTGTACTTATTCTTAAAGATGATGATGCAAAGATTAAACAAGCTGGACGAAATATTCCTAACCTTACATATCTTTCTTACAATCGTCTTAATGCACATGATTTGTATTACGGAAGAAAAGTTATTGTACTTGAAAGTGCAGTAAAGAGTCTTTCTGATTTCTATGCTGAAGATAAGGAGGCTAAATAATGACTTACGAAGATATTATTATTGAGCCTGTTGTTTCAGAAAAAGCAAGTGCTTTACGTGAACAGAATAAATATGTATTTGTTGTAGCTTCTGATGCTAACAAAACTCAGATTAAAGAAGCTGTAGCTAACTTATTCAAAGTAAAAGTTGTTAGCTGTACAACAATGAATGTTCTTGGAAAAATTAAACGTCTTCGTGGAAAACCAGGACGTACTGCATCTTACAAAAAAGCTATTGTTCGCCTTGCTGATGGTGAATCAATTGCAGCTTTTGAAGGTGTTTAATTCCAGAATAGATTAAACTAAGGGGAAAAGAAAATGGCTCTTAAAGTATATAAGCCAATGACTCCAGGTACACGTGGACGTGTTGACCTGATTAAAAGCGAACTGACAACTGATAGACCCGAAAAAACTTTAGTGTCAGGAAAGAAGTCAAATGGCGGTCGTGGAGCTGGTGGACGTATTTCTGTAAGACACCAGGGCGGCGGTCATAAAAAACTTTATCGTGATATAGATTTTAAGCGTAACAAGCACGGAATCCCAGGAACTGTCAAGACAATTGAATATGATCCTAACAGAAGTGCTAATATCGCTTTGATTTATTATGCTGACGGTGATAAACGTTATATCATCGCTCCTAAGGGATTGCAGGTTGGCCAGAAAATTATGTCTGGTGAAAACGCAACTCCAACAATTGGAAATGCATTACCTCTAAATGCAATTCCAGTAGGTTTCACAATTCACAATATTGAATTGACACTTGGTCAGGGTGGACAGCTTGTTCGTTCTGCAGGTGCTAGTGCAAGTATTGCAGGTCGTGAAGGTGACTATGTTATCGTTCGATTGCCTTCAAGTGAAATGAGAAAAATCAACGGTCGTTGTTATGCAACAATCGGTGTTGTCGGAAACGAAGAACACATGAATGTTAAGCTTGGAAAAGCTGGACACAGACGTTGGATGGGTGTTCGTCCTACTGTTCGCGGTATGGCAATGAACCCAGTTGATCATCCACTTGGTGGTGGTGAAGGTGCCGGAAAAGGTCGTAATCCTGTTACTCCATGGGGACAGCCTTGTAAAGGATACCAGACACGCAACAAAAGAAAGACTACTAGCAAATTTATTGTTAGCCGTCGTAAGAAATAGTTGCAGAGGAGATAATCGTGTCAAGATCTGTTAAAAAAGGACCATTTGTAGAAAAATCACTCTACAAAAAAGTTCAGGTAATGAATAAAGAAGCAGAAAAGAAGATGATTAAAACATATTCTCGATGCTCAACAATTATTCCAGAAATGGTTGGTAATACTATTTCTGTTTATAATGGTAAATCATGGATTCCTGTATATATTACAGAAAACCTTGTTGGTCATAAGCTTGGTGAATTTGCACCAACTAGAACATACAAGGGTCATGGTTCAGATAAAGCAGCCGGCAAGGCTAAATAAATAGGTGGATATTATGGCTGAGAAAAAAGGTTATGTAGCCACTGCTAAGTTCCTTATTGCATCTCCAACAAAGGTTCGTCCTGTTGCTAATGTAATTAAACAGAAGTCCTATTCGGAAGCTATGGCAATTCTTGCAAATATGCCTCAGAAAGGTGCAGGTTTGATTAGTGCTACTTTGAAGTCTGCTGCGTCAAACGCCCTTAATCAGAATAGCAAGTTAGATGAAGATATGCTTTACGTTAAAGAAATCAGAATTGATGAAGGTCCAAGACTGAAAAGAGTTTGGTTCCGCGCACGTGGTCGTGCAGATCAGCTTCTGAAACGTATGTGCCATATTACCGTTGTCGTTGACGAAAAGGCGGGGGAATAAAGTGGGACAGAAAGTAAATCCAATTGGTTTACGCTTAGGTGTAAACAAAACATGGCAGTCACGATGGTATGCTGATCCTCGTGAATATGCAGATTTAGTTCTTGAAGATATTAAAATCAGAAAGTTAGTTTCAGAACTTCCTGAATGTAAAACTGCCGATATTGCAGAAATTGAAATTGTACGACACCCACAGCGTGTAACAATCGTAATTCACACAGCTAGACCTGGTGTAATTATTGGTGTAAAGGGTGCAACAATTGAAAAAATCACTGCTGATATTCAGCAACAGCTTACTAAAAAAGTTCAGATCAAGATTAAGGAAATTAAACGTGCAGATGTAAATGCCAGTTTGATTGCTCAGAATGTTGGTCGTCAGCTTGCAGGCCGTGGTTCTTTCAGAAAAGCAATGAAGCAGGCGGTAAGCGGAGCTATGCGTAATGGTGCACAGGGAATTAAGATTCGTCTTAGTGGTCGTTTAGGCGGTGCAGATATGTCTCGTACTGAAGAACACAAGGAAGGACGAGTTCCTCTTCACACACTTCGTGCAGATATCGACTATGGAACATACGAAGCTCTTACTACATACGGAAAAATCGGTATTAAAGTATGGGTTTATAACGGAATGAACTATGGTGTAGATCATAATGAAGATGCTGGACAGCTTGTAAAACGATCAAGACGAAATAATCGTCCTGCTCAGGAAAAGACTGAAGGCTCTGAAGCTGCTGCTAAAAAGGCAAGGAGTTAGAGTATGCCACTTAGTCCAAAAAGAGTAATACATCGTAAAGTGCAGCGTGGTCGCGAAAAGGGAAATGCTACACGAGATAATACAATCGATTTCGGCGACATTGCACTTGTAGCAATGGAACCAACATGGCTTGATGCTAAAACTATTGAAGCAGCCCGTGTTGCTATTAACCGTAAGTTGGATCGTAAGGGAAATGTATGGATTCGTATTTTCCCGGATAAGCCTATTACACATAAGCCTATTGAAATTCGTATGGGTAAAGGTAAAGGTGCTCAGGATCATTGGGCAGCTGTAATTAAACCTGGTACGATTTTGTTTGAAGTTGGTGGTGTTGATATTGAATTGGCAGCCAGAGCTCTGGAACTTGCCAGCGATAAACTTCCAATCATCACAAAAATAGCTTATAAGCCAACAAAAGACTAGGAGGAATAAGATGGCAGATTCAAAGAAAAAAAATGACAAAGAACTATCTTATAAAGAACTAGTTGCTAAGCGTGATGAGCTTAAAAAGGAATACATGGATCTTCGTTTTAAGATGATTGTATCTCATGTAGATAACCCGTTGCAGAAGCGAACAATCAGACGAGAAATCGCCAGATTAAATACCTTCATTCGCCAGAAAGAAATCGCTGGCGAAAATAAATAGGAGCTGAACTGTGGCTGAAAATACTGTTCAGGAAGAAAAGACATCAAAAAGAACTTTTGTTGGTCTTGTTACAAGTGAAAAAATGGATAAAACCATTGTTGTAACAATCGCTACAAAAAAGAGAGATCGTCTTTATAAAAAATATGTAACTAGAACAAAGAAGTACATGGCTCATGATGAAAATAATGATGCTCATGTAGGTGATACAGTTCGAATCGTTGAATGCAGACCAATCAGCAAGAATAAATCTTGGCGTCTGGATGCAATTGTTGAACGAGCTAAATAAGCGAGGAGTTTAGTATGATTCAGATGCAGTCTTGTATGAACGTTGCTGATAACTCCGGAGCAAAAATTGTTCAGTGTATCAAAGTTATCGGTGGTTCCCATCGCCGATATGCCGGAATTGGTGACATAGTTGTTGTAGCAGTAAAGGATGCAATCCCTACTTCTACTATTAAGAAGGGTGCTATTCAGAAAGCTGTTATTGTTAGACAGGCTAAAGAGTATCGTCGTCCAGATGGAACTTATATTCGTTTTGATGACAACGCTTGTGTACTTGTTGATGACAGTAAAAATCCAAAGGGAAAACGTATCTTTGGACCTGTAGCACGAGAATTACGAGATATGGATTTTATGAAAATTATATCTTTAGCTCCAGAAGTATTGTAGGAGAAATAAATGATTAAGAAGTTTAAAATCCGTAAGGAAGACACCGTAGAAGTAATTGCAGGAAAAGATAAAGGTAAGAGAGGAACAGTTGTTAAGATCGTACCTGATAAAGATGCAGTTGTAGTTTCTGGTGTAAACATTGTCAAAAAGGCAATGAAGAAGAAGAGTCAGCAGGATCAGGGTGGTATCGCTGAGATTGAAGCTCCTCTTAATATTTCAAATGTTGCTATCGTATGTAAAAAATGCGGTAAAACAAGAATTGGTTATAAAATCGACGGCGACAAAAAAGTTCGCGTATGTCGTAAATGTGGAGATATTCTGTAATGGCAAATTACGTACCTCGGCTTAAGAAAGTCTATAAAGACGAAATCGCCCCTGCTCTTTATAAAGAGTTTAATTACACAACTCCAATGCAGATTCCTGCAGTAAAAAAGGTTGTTGTAAGTATGGGTGTTGGTGAAGCTCTCACAAATAAGAAACTCCTTGACGCCGCAGTTGCTGACTTAACTCAGATTACAGGTCAGAAGGCTGTTAAAACAAAGGCTAAAAAGAGTATTGCTAACTTCAAACTTCGTGAGGGTAATGAAGTAGGAGCAATGGTTACATTGCGCGGTGACATTATGTACGAATTTATGGATCGTTTGATTAATGTTGCCTTCCCACGTATTAAGGATTTCCGTGGAATTAAAGCCACAGGTTTTGATGGACATGGAAATTTCTCTGTTGGTATTACTGAACAGCTGATTTTCCCAGAAATTGACTTCGATAAAGTTGTTAAAATTGCTGGTATGAACATCACATTTGTTACAAGTGCAAGAACTGATGCTGAAGCTAAGTCTTTGCTTGCAAAGTTCAATATGCCGTTCCGTAAGTAGGTGAAGTATGGCTAAAAAATCAATGGTTATTAAAGCAGCCCGCGAACAGAAGTATTCAACACGACAGTATAACCGCTGTCAGATTTGCGGTCGTCCAAGAGGATATTTACGAAAGTTCAAAATGTGTCGTATTTGCTTCCGTAAATTGGCAAGTGAAGGCCAGCTTCCTGGCGTAACAAAATCAAGTTGGTAGGAGATAGAAATGAGTGCATCAGATCCAGTAGCAGACATGCTCACAAAGGTTCGTAATGCGGCTATGGCCCGCCACGAGAAAGTAGATGTTCCTGTTTCAAAACTTAAGTTAGAAATCGTTAAGATTATGAAAACTGAAGGATACATCAAAAACTTCAAAAAAGTTCAGGAAGACGGAAAAAACAATCTTCGTATTTTCTTGAAATATGATGAAGAAAATAATTCGGTTATTCACGGTGTTGAAAAAATTTCTACACCAGGTCGTCGAGTTTATTCTGGTTACAAAGATTTACCACGTGTTTTCAACGGATACGGTACAGTCATCGTTTCAACATCTTCTGGTGTAACAACTGGAAAGAAAGCTTCTGAAAAGATGGTTGGCGGTGAATTAATCTGTAAAATCTGGTAGGGGAGGAAGAAAGTATGTCTAAAATAGGTAAGCTTCCAGTTACTATCCCTGCAGGTGTAACAGTAAATGTTGCTGACAATGTTGTTTCTGTAAAAGGTCCAAAAGGTGAACTTAAACAGAGCATCGGAAGCAACTTAAAAGTTGAAGTAAAAGACGGAGTTCTTTCTCTTACAACTCTTAATGAAACAAAACAGGCTAATGCTGATCATGGTTTGTACAGAAGTCTTATAAACAACATGGTTAAAGGTGTTACTGATGGATATTCAAAAACATTGGTAATCACTGGTGTTGGATATCGTGCAGAAGTAAAAGGAAAAGAACTTGTAATGAACCTTGGTTATTCAAGTGATTACATTGCAATGATTCCTGAAGGCTTGACAGTAACTACTGATGCAAACGGAAAAGTTACTGTAGCAGGTATCAGTAAGCAGTTGGTTGGTGAATTCTGTTCTCAGATTCGTAAATTACGAAAACCTGAACCTTACAAAGGAAAGGGTATTCGTTATGACAATGAAGTTATCCGACGTAAAGTTGGTAAGACTGGTGTTAAATAAGGTGAAGCTATATGTTTAAGAAAATGAATGATAAAAACAGAAAACGCTTGCACAGAAAAATTCACATTCGAAAGTCTGTATACGGTACCGCAGAAAGACCAAGAATGACTGTTACAAGAAGTAACAAGAATCTTTTTGTTCAGGTTATCGATGATGACGCAGGCAATACATTAGTTTCTATTTCGACACTTGAAAAAGAATTTGCTGGCGTTAAACCTAATACTGACGGAGCTGCAAAGATTGGTGAAGCATTAGGTGCTCGTCTTAAGGATAAGAAAATTACAAAAGTAGTTTTCGATCGTAATGGATATCTTTACCATGGTGTTGTTAAAGCTCTTGCTGATGGCACACGAAAAGCTGGAATTGATTTCTAGGAGTTAAGAATGGAAGAACATCAGAAAAAATTTGATAAAGATCCAAAAGAAAAAGAGTTCATCGAAAAACTCGTAACTCTTAACAGAACTTGTAAAACTGTAAAAGGTGGACGCCGAATGTCTTTCTCTGCTCTTACTGTTGTAGGAGATGGAAAAGGTAATGTTGGTTATGGCCTTGGTAAAGCAAACGATGTTTCTGAAGCTATTAAAAAGAGTATTGATAAAGCTAAGAGAAATCTTATAAAAGTTCCTCTTAAAAATGGTACATTGCCACACGATGTAACAGGAAAATATAAGAGTTCTTCTGTTTTGTTGAAACCAGCTTGTTCAGGAACTGGAGTTATTGCCGGTGGTACAGTACGTTCAATTATGGAAGCTGCAGGAGCAACTGACCTTCTTTCAAAGTCAATTGGTTCTAGTTCTGCAGTAAACGTTGTAAGAGCGACATTTGATGCTATCTCTAAAATGATGGATGCAAAAAAAGTTGCTGCTAACAGAGGTAAAACTCTGGACGAGATGTGGGGTTAATGTATGGCTAAAGCAAAACAGTTAAAGATTACATTAATTAGAAGTACAATCGGGCAGAAACCTGCAAAAGTTGCTACAGTACGTGGTCTTGGACTTAAAAAGATTAATTCTTCAGTAGTTCATGATGATACTGCTGCAATTCGCGGAATGGTTGCTGCTGTATCTCACTTAGTAAAAGTTGAGGAGATCTAACATGGCAGAATATAATCCAATTCTTAGTGCCCCAGTTGGTGCTAACAAAAAGCCAAAGCGTGTTGGCCGTGGTTCTTCTTCTGGACTTGGTACAACCGCTGGTAAAGGTAACAAAGGTCAGCAGTCTCGTTCAGGTGGAAAAACTTATGTAGGTTTTGAAGGTGGACAGATGCCTCTTTACAGACGAATTGCTCACAAAGGTTTTTCAAACTATCCTTTCAAAAAAGAATATGTTTGTATCAATGTTGATCAGTTGGATGCTAAATTTGAAGATGGCGCTGTTGTAAATCTTGAAGCTTTAGTTGCAGCTGGATTTGTTTCTGGAAAAGTAAAACCATTAGTAAAAATTCTTGGTAATGGTGAAATTTCAAAGAAACTTACAGTTGAAGCAGATAAATTTTCAGGTTCTGCAAAAGAAAAAATTGAAAAAGCTGGTGGTTCTGTAAAAGTAACATCTGAAACAGCGGCTGAGAGCAAAAAGTAGATTCGGAGTAAAACATGGCAAGCAATCCTATTGTAAATATGTTTAGAGTCAAAGAAATTAGAACTCGTTTATTGTTTACATTCCTTATTTTAGCAATCTTTCGTTTAGGAAGTGTTATTACTATTCCGGGAATTGATGCAAATGTTCTTCTTAATTACTTTGACAACTTAGCTGCACAGAATAATAACGCGTTCGCAAGTTATATGGACTTTTTTGTTGGAGGTGCATTCTCTAACTTCTCAATCTTTATGCTTGGTGTAATGCCTTACATTTCAATGCAGATTATTATGCAGCTTGCTGTGATTATTTTCCCTTCACTTAAACGTATATCTCAGGAAGACGGTGGACAGCGCAAGATTGCTCAGTATTCAAGAATCGGTACGATTGTTGTATGTCTGATTCAGTCTTGGGGTGTTACCGTTTACGCCAACAGTATTCCAAATGCTGTTGTCCTTTCGAATCCAGCTGCCTTTAGAGCCATTGCAATTTTAACAGTTACAACTGGTTCTATGGTGACTGTATGGTTAGGTGATCAGATTACAGCACATGGCATTGGAAACGGTGTATCAATGATGATCTTTGCAGGTATTGTTGCTCGTTTGCCAAATGCAGTTATTGAACTTTGTCAAAAAGTAAAGGACGGATCTATTAAATTAGTATTCGTAATTTTAGTTTTGATTATGTTCGTTGCTATTATTGCTTTAGTAATTTATGAAGAATCAGGTCAGAGAAAGATTCCTGTTAATTATGCAAAACGTGTAGTTGGCAGAAAAATGTACGGAGGACAGAGTTCTTACATTCCTTTCAAAATTAATCCTTCAAACGTAATTCCTCTGATTTTTGCTTCATCAATTTTGACTTTACCAATCACACTTTTAAGCACATTCTCTCAAGGTTCAAATTCTGCAAAGTGGGTAACAACACTTTCTACAGTTCTTAAACCAAATGGAGTTTGGTACAATATTTTATTAGTTATCCTTATCGTTTTCTTTGCATACTTCTACACTCAGGTAACACTGAACCCTACAGAAATCGCAAAGAATATCCGCGAAAACGGTGGTTCTATTCCAGGCGTTAGAACAGATAAAACAGAAGAATATCTGACAAAAATATTAAATAGACTTATTTTACCGGGTTCTTTGTTCTTAGCACTTATTGCTGTAATTCCTACAATTATTCAGACATTGTTTGGATTCCCACAGCAGATTTCAATGTTGATGGGTGGTACTTCACTTATCATTTTGATTGGTGTTGATCTTGATACAATGAAACAGGTAGAAGCTCTTCTTAAAATGCATCATCAGGAAGGACTTACAAAGAAGGGAAAGATTAGATCAAGAAGTATCTAGTGCTTTTTGATTTTTCTAGTAGAAAAGAAATGAGAATATTGTTATATTACTAGAACGTCAGATTGCTCTCATTGCGAGGTGCTATAATCTGACGAAATATTCTCATCGGGGGCTTTATAATGAAAGTACGAACCAGTGTAAAACCTATCTGCGATAAATGTAAGGTTATTAAAAGAAACGGCGTTGTCCGAATTATTTGTATTAACCCAAAACATAAGCAGAGACAGGGCTAAGGAGTAACAGATGGCTCGAATTGCTGGAATTGATATTCCTAACAAACATGTTGATACCGCATTAACTTATATTTATGGTATCGGCCGTGCATCGGCAAAGAAAATTTGCGAAGAAGCTAAAATTGATCCTATGACTATGGCTAATGACCTTACTCAGGATGATCTTGCTAAGATTCGTGAAATTCTTGATAGAGACTACAAAGTAGAAGGTCGACTTCGATCAGAAATTGGTCTTAACTTGAAACGTCTTATGGATATTGGTTGCTATCGTGGTCTTAGACACAAGAGAGGCTTGCCAGTAAGAGGACAGAGAACAAGAACAAATGCTCGTACTCGAAAAGGTAAGAAGAAGACCGTTGCAAACAAGAAAAAGGCATAAGGCGGAGGTAAAGTAGAATGGCTACAGCAAAAAAACGAAAAGAGAAAAAGAGCGTCTACGAAGGTAATATTTACATTCAGGCAACTTTTAACAATACAATTGTAACTGTAACTGACTTGAATGGTAATGCTTTGTCTTGGGCTTCTTCTGGAGGTCTTGGATTCCGTGGAGCAAAAAAATCTACTCCATTCGCAGCTCAGTCTGTTGCTGAAACAGCTTTACAGAAAGCACAGAGCTACGGATTACGTGAAGTTCATGTTTACATCAAAGGACCTGGAATGGGTCGTGAAAATGCCATCAGATCAATTGGTGGTATGGGATTGAAGGTAAAATCTATTTCTGATGTTACTCCGATTCCACATAACGGATGTAGACCACGTAAAACACGTAGTATGTAATTATTTACCCTGTTATCAAAATAACAGTGGTGAGTATCCTGTAAGTGTTTTTCAGTTTAATCCTGTTTTTTGCAGGATTTTGGCTGATGTTGATTAAGAAGAAATAGAAGGAGTTCAGATGGCACGAAAGAATTTGCTTAAGGGGTTTAAAAAGCCACATGGCGCATTTGAACCTGTAAGTACAAATGAGAATTATGGTAAATTCACTGCTTATCCATTTGAAACTGGATTTGGTACAACAATCGGAAATACATTAAGACGTGTACTTCTGTCATCAATTCAGGGATATGCTGTTACATCGGTTCGAATTACTACTTACGACGAAAGCGGAATTTCGCATGTAATTTCTAGTGAATTTGAAGCAATACCGGGTGTTGCAGAAGATACACTTGAGATTATCAATACTCTCAAGATGATAAGATTACGCTTACCTAACGACGTAGATCAGGATACTATCAATTTTGAATTTAAAGGCCCTGGAAAGGTTACTGGAAAGGATCTTGAAAAAGAAGGTCAGCTTGAAGTTATGGATGGAAGCAAGGATACGCTTCTTTTTACTATGACAGAAACTGCACATCTTGATATTGAAATTGAAGTTGATTTAGGACGAGGTTACGTACCTGCTGAAACTAATGAGCATTATATTGAAATAGTTGGAACTATTCCGATGGATGCTATTTTTACACCAGTTCCAAAAGTACGATATTCAATTGAACCTTGTCGTGTTGGTCAGCGCAATGATTACGATAAACTCATTCTTGAAATTTGGACTGATGGATCAATTACTCCAGAAGATGCTTTGTCTGAAGCTGCAAAAATTGCTAAAGATCACTTTGCAATATTTGTAAATTGTAATGACGAAGATGTGATTGGAAGTGATGAAAGCGAAGAAAGTGACGAAGGAGTACAGAAGCTTTTGAATACTTCTGTTGATGAACTTGAACTTTCAGTACGCTCATCAAATTGTTTAAAGAATGCAAATATTCGTACTATTGGCGAATTAACTAAAAAGACAGAAGATGATATTGCAAAGACTAGAAACTTTGGCAAAAAGAGTCTGCAGGAAATCAAAGAAAAGCTCCAGGAATGGAACCTTACTCTTGGCATGACAGATTACAGTCATCTTAAGAATACTGCCAGTTTAAAGCAGAAGGAAGAAACAGATGAATCATAGAAATGGTTTTAATCCGCTTTCTCGTACAACAGCACATCGTCGTGCTATGTTACGAAACATGGTAAGTTCTCTTTTCAGATATGAGAGAATTACCACAACTAAATCAAAAGCTCTCGAAGCAAAAAAATATGGTGAAAAACTTATTACAAGAGCTAAGGTTGACTCTGTTCATAACAGACGCGAAGCAGCTAAATTTATTCAGGATGAAAAAATTCTTGACAAATTGTTTACTGACATTGCGCCACGAATGAAAGATCGAAATGGTGGATATACAAGAGTTTTAAAATTAGGTTACCGACAGGGTGACGCTGCTGATGTTGTAATTCTTGAATTAGTAGACTACAAACTTGAATCTGCTGATGATTCTGACAAAAAAGATTCAAAAGCAAAGAAAGACGAAAAAAAGCCTGCTAAAAAGACTGCTTCAAAAGCAAAGACAGACTCTGAAAAGAAACCAGCAGCAAAGAAAACCGCTGAAAAATCTGCTAACAAGGAAGAAGCTAAAGCATAACGCTTTTAGTTCTTAAGGAGTCAAATATGTCTAAAAACCATCGTGGAGCTGGCATTAGAACTTTACCTGCAAAAGGAAGAGGAACATGCGCTATTTGTGGTAAAACAAATATCAAAACTCTCTATGAACAGGAAGTAAATGGAGCTACAGCAAATATCTGTAAGTTCTGTAATGCTGCTTTGAAGAATAAAGCAAGAGTTGAAGCAAAGAAGGCAGCCGCAGCTGCTCCTGCAGCAGAAGCTTCTGCTGAGTAAGTAGAACTCTAGTTTTGTTAAATCCGTCTGAAATGTCAGGCGGATTTTTTTTTGGACTTTTTGCGCAATGGGATTGTAGGTGCGCCGAAGGCGAACACGACTGGCAAAACAAAAGGTTGTCGTTTATGCAAAAAACTGATTTTTTTTGAAGAAATTTTCGCTGTGGAAATTGTTTTTTTGGGCCAGGCGGGTTTGAAGCGAACAGCGGAACACCGAAAAGCCCGGTTTTTGCAATATTCAGAAGATTTTTTGCGTGCGAAAATATAAATAATGTTACGAAAAATAAAGAATGCGAGCGATTTTATTTTTATATTGCAAAAATGCGCCCGTAAGAAATTTAAAAATTATTGTAAGAAGACCGATTTTGAATTAAGATAACAGGCATGACAAATAATAATCACAAAAATTCGGATTATTACGATTTTTTCCGTGACAAAGAAGTTGTTTTTACAAAAGCAAATATAAAATACTTGAGAATTGATCCCCGCCAAATTTATATAAAATGTTCGAGTGGGCAGTGGCCTTGTATTTTGAATTCTTCTTCGCTGATGATTGCAAAAATTATTGTGGGAAATTCAAGCGGAATTATTGCTGAAATAAATAAAAATCGGAACGGAAATTACAGTTTGCGCTATTGTTTTTTGGATCAGAGTAATCAGCCGGTTCAGTTTTTTGTAAATTGTAATGTAATTGACGTAAAACCGTATAATGGAATGGCGGAACTTTCTATTGTGACGCTGGAATTTACTCAGAGGCCGCCGGATGATTTAATTTCGCGACTTGGTGAATTTCTGGAAGTAAATAAAAATTTTGAGACTCGAAAGGAAGAACGAATCCCGATAAATGAAAATTCGATGCGGCAGTTGGGAATTCCTAAGGAAGAATCTTACGTTTTTATTTCTGATGTTCCGCGAAAATGCATTATAAAGGACGTTTCGTTTGGCGGTGCAAGAATTATGACGGTTGGAATTCCGAAATTTTTGATTGGAAAACCGATTGATTTGCGTTTGATTTTTGCTGATTCTAACGAAAAAATTACGGTTCCGGGCGTTATAAAAAACGCTGAATTTTTGGAAAACAGAAAGGATATTGCCGTTGTTCACATTCAGTTTAATCAGAATGAGATTCCGATGGCTTATAAATTTCATATAAACAGTTACATAACTTCTTACCAAAAGCAGATGATTGAAAAACATGTGCGAAATTAAGCAACATATTTGAGGAAAGCTAATGAATGCATCAGAAAAATTAAATTCGATTTTTTACATTAAGATACCAGAAAATTTTGTGGCTTCGAGCGAAGCTTTTAAGATTGATCCGGAGATTTTGCTGCCAGTTCAGAAAAAAACTAGTGAGGATGCGGGAAATTTTAATCCGGAAGAAATCACGACGGAGCAGGTGCTGGCCGGAATGTTGACGGTGCTTGCTTATGACAAAAAAAATAAAAATCTGGATTATTACCGTTCCATTGTTTTTAAGGTAAGGCCGAATATCAAAAAAGAACTTTGCGAGGCGGCGATTTTAAAGGCGAAGAACGAAGATTGGGATCTTGCGGAGGAAATTTTCCTTGCGTTGAACGGTCTTGATCCGGATGATGCCGCAATTATTTTGAATATGGCGTTGTTTCTTGATCAGAGAGCGGATTCTTACAGAAATGCCGGTTTGCACGAAGACGCCGATGCCTATGATAATGACGCTTTGTCTTACTATCAGGATGCGATGAATGCTGATCCGCCTTTGGCTGATGCGTTTTTTAATGTCGGATATTTTTATATGAAAAAACACGACTTTAAAAATGCTAAGGATTCTTTTGAAAATTATATTGCCTTGACTTGTGATGTTTCTGACGAAGAATTGGGCGAAAATGGAGTTCAGAAAAAAGAAAAGGCTCAGGAAATTGTAAATAAAATTGGTGAGCAAAATATTGATGACGAGGCATTTAAGGCCGCTTACGATTTAATTTCTAACGGTCAGGAAGAAAAGGGCCTGGAGAAAATTCAGCAATTTTTACAGAATAATCCTAAAGTTTGGAATGCCTGGTTTATGCTTGGCTGGGCTTTGCGTAGAATTGAAAGATTTTCTGATGCAAAGCAGGCTTTTCTTGAAGCTTTGAAGCATGGCGGAGATACAAACGCGGATACTTACAATGAACTTTCAATTTGCTGTATTGAAGAAAAGAATTTTGATGAAGCAAAAGATTATTTGATGAAAGGTCTTGCGTTGAATCCGGAAAACACAAAAATTATTTCTAATCTTGGGTATTTGGCGCTTGCTCAGGGAAAAAATGATGAGGCTAGAAATTATTTTACGACAGTTTTGGAAATTGATCCGAAAGATAAAATTGCTACGAATGAACTTTTAAAACTGGAAAAAGAATAAAATCCTTCTGAAAAATCAATAATTTGGTTTAAAATTCAGGAATTTCGATGACATCGCCGACCGTGATGTCATTTTTTTTGTACCAACCTTGAGGAACTTCAAGTGCGTAGCGAACCGAAACTGTACTGACAATCGGAGAAAGACTGAAAGGAGTCATGTCAAAAATATCGCGTATCTTTCCTTTAGAATCTACGTAGGCAATAGAAAGCGGGTGAGGGGTATTTTTCATCCAGAAAGAAAGTGTCTGGTCTTTTTCAAAAACAAAAAGCATGCCAGTTCCATCGGGGATTGTTTTGCGTTCCATATAGCCGTGGTTGCGTTCAGCTTCTGTGATTGCAAGTTCGGCGCTTAGTGTGATGGCTGTACCGTCTTTTCTTGTGATTTTTAAGTCTTTTGAGGGAAGTTTTTCGTTTGTGCAGGAAAGTGCAGAAAAAAGAAAAATGAAAGTCAACGGAAATAAAAATAATTTTTTCATAAAAGAATCCTAAGTTTTGAGGAAATTAAAATTCATCAAGGAACATTTCCCGAGTGATTTCTGTGCCGGTTTTTGGCAGATTTGAATAATTTTGAGTTGAGTCAAAAAGTTCATTGTCTATGTATTTTATTGTCAGAGGTTTTTCAAGGCTCAGAGTGGTTTGTTCATTTTTCCAGACGGCTTTTTGAGGATTGAGACTGTCCGGCTCGCCGTATTTTTTTGTCAGAGTCGTGAACATTGAGTAATAGTCCATTTTATTTTGATTAATATTAATCGTGATTGTATAAAGCTGGTCTTGAGTGAACTGAAACCAACAGCGCGAAAGAAAATCAGAACCGTGACCGTACTCAGAATCTGTTTCAATTAAAATGCGATTTGTGCCGGGAATAAGAGAAACGTCGCGGTCGCCGTGATAACCAAAAGTTGAATCTTTTAGGAGTGCTGTTTTTGTATCTTCGAGAGACATGCCCAGTTCAATTTTATGATAGCCACGTGGCAAAATTTTATCGGAAGACGTTTCTGATTGTGCTGTCAGAAAAAAACTGAGATTTAAAATTAAAAAAAACAAAAAAGATTTTTTGATTCCTTTCATATTTTGAGTATCGGAATAAAAATTATTTTGCATTATTTTGTTTTCTGTAAAATGCGGCCTGTTTTAAAAGTTCCTGGATGTCTTTAATAAAGATTTTTCCGTTTACAATTCTAAAACGCTGATCCTGCTGGAACATATAAATTGCGCGCGGTTGTTGATCTTGAGGAATTCCGCACATATTCGCAATGTCCTGACACGTAAATTCTGACTGATAAGCTTTTGAACCGGCAGATTGTGGTGTGATTCGCTGTTTTTCTAGTTGGAGGGAAAGCATATCTGTCATTTTTGCAACAGGATCTTTTAAATTTGCATTGTCTAACTGGCGGTACATAGACCAAAGGCGGTCTGCCAGTGTTGTCGTTAGGCGTGAAATAAGCTGCGGCTGAGTCGTTACCATGTGGTCGAAGTTCTGGCGGTTAACGACCATCAATGTACAGTCGCTATGCGCAATTGCGCTTGCTGAACGCGGTTTATTTTCAAGAAGAGCCATTTCGCCAAACATATCGCCTTTGTGAAGTACTGCAAGTGTAACTTCGTTATTATCTACAACTTTTGAGATTGCAACTTCGCCAGACTGAATTATGAACATATCTGAACCTTGTGAAGATTCTGAAAAAATCATAGTGTCTTTTGGATATTTACGGATATTGTCTTTTGACGGTTCTAAGTAAACGGCATGAGTTCTTGGTTTTAAAATCGTAAATTTTTTCTTTGAATATTCGGCTTGAGGTCCTGTTGGTCTTGTTTTTAAGTACTGATAATAGGCAAAAATCGCAATATTCATAGCGCCGGCTTTTTCGTAATACTGCGCAACCTGGAAAATCTGGTCGTAATTGTCTGTTGCCTTGCCGTTTAATGTTGCGGTCGTGAGCATTTCGTTCATCTGGCGCATACGGTTTGCAAAAGTTCTGATGATTTTTAATGCAACGGGAGTATTGTTAGCAATAAGTTCCGGATACTGATCTCTTCTGACAGAAATTGCTGTGACGGGAGTAATTGTGATGGCCGTTTCTATTTGCAAATGACCGGACATACAAGGAACAACGCCGACGAAATCGCCAGGGCCTAATGTAACGGGGGCAATTCCTGTGCCGTCAGATTTGTAGCATTTTACGTTTCCCTGCTGGATAATATAAAAGTGGTCACTGTCATCATTTCCTTCTAGAACCATATATGAATTTGGTTTAAATCTGCTGATTGATAACTGAACCATTTTTTACCCCCTGAATTTAAAGTCTAAAAAAGAGATTTTCATTTGTCAATTATTAGTATCTTTAAAAATCAGTTTATAGAGTTTTTTAAAGAAACTTTTTACATCTTATTCTTGATTATCGACAAAAATGATTTCATTCTCTAGAGTAAAGCCGTATTTTTTTTGTACGGCAGCCTGCACGTAATTAACAAGTTCTTTTATATTTTGAGAAGTTGCATTGCCTGTGTTAATTATAAAATTGCCGTGAAATGGCGCGACCTGTGCACCGCCAATTGAAAATCCTTTTAAACCACATTCATCGATTAATTTGCCACTTGGAGCGCCAAAACTGTGATTATTTTTAAAAACTGAGCCTGCACTTGGAAATTTAAAATGACCTTTTGAAACTCTTTCTGAAATATATTTTTTACATTCTGATTCAATTTGTGAATGTTCCGATTCTGTTTTTTGATTTAAAAGAAAGGTCGCGGTTGTGATAAAACGTTTATTATTTTGAAACGGTGATTTTTTGTAATCCCATTCTTTAGAATTGAAAAGACTTTTTTTGGCAGAAATATTTTTATCCGAATAATCCAGCCAGCTAGTAGAAAATAAAATATCTGAAATGGAAACGTTAAAACAGCGGGCATTCATAAAAACCGCGCCGCCAACAGTTCCCGGTAAACCTGCAAAAACTTCCGCGCCGCTAATATTATTTTTTGTACAAAAATTTACAAAACTTGCCATTGTTGTGCCACAAAAACAGGAAATTAAAACTTTGCCTTCTGGTAATTCAATTTTTCCAAAAGACGGTGGCAAATTTTCCGTCGGAAAATATTCTATGTTTGAAAAAGATGCGGTTGAAATTACAATTCCGTGATATTCACCGTCCGGAAAAACAATATTGCTTCCCCCGCCAAGTATAAAAAATTTTTGCGATGAAGAAAGAACTTCTGATAAAACAATCTGGAAGGAATTAAAATTTTCTGGGGTAATAAAAACGTCAGCGGTGCCACCGGTTTTGAACGTGGTTTTTTGTGACATTTGTACGTTGAATTGAATTTGACCTTTAAAATTCTGATAGTTTTTGATTTTTAAAATTAAGTTTTCGTAATTATTCACAAGCAAATTATAAAGGTAGCCTATGAAAATTTCAATTTTTAGCGATTTTTTAACTTTTTGACGCAAAATAGAAAATTTTACGAAAAATTGCTGGACGGTTGATTTTTATAATTTGGAAAATTTGCGTAAAGGATTGTAGCAGCGCCGTAAGGCGAACTTTTGCAAACGAAGCGCCATTGTTCTGGCGCGGAGTGCAAAAGTTTGGAGGCGAATGCCGAAACTGCGAAAAGCCTGACCCGGAGCGCAGCGGAGGGATACGCCCTGAAAATTAAAAAACGAAAAATTTGCGTGTAATTGTGAATAAGCGGAAAAATCGGTATATTTATAGAAGAAACGAGGTATTTTATGAGTTTGAAATTGTTTAACACTATGGGCCGAAAAATGGAAGAATTTAAACCGATTAAGGAAGGTTATGTTGGTTTTTATGGCTGTGGTCCGACGGTTTACAATTATGCGCATATTGGAAATCTGCGAGCTTACGTTTTTCTGGACATTCTTGATAAAACTTTGACGATGCTTGGTTATGATATTAAGCACGTTATGAATATTACCGATGTTGGCCATTTGACTGGTGATGGCGACGACGGTGAAGACAAAATGAAAAAATCTGCGGCGGAACGTCATCAGTCCGTGCTGGAAGTTGCTCAGTTTTATACTGATGCCTTTATGAAAGATATTGACGCGCTGAATATTCGCCATCCGGATGTTATTTGTAAGGCCACGGAGCATATTCCGGAAATGATTGAACTGATTAAGAAAATTGAAGCAAACGGTCACACTTATATGGCCGGCGGAAATTTATATTACGACATTTCTACTTATGCTGATTACGGAAAACTTGCAAATTTGAATCTTGATGAACTTAAGGCCGGCGCTGGAAAGCGTAAAGTCGTTGTTGTTGATGAAAATAAGCGCAATCCTGGGGATTTTGTTCTTTGGTTTACAAAATCTAAGTTTGAAGACCAGGCAATGACCTGGGATTCCCCGTGGGGACGCGGATACCCTGGCTGGCATATTGAATGTTCTGCGATGAGTATGAAATATCTTGGAAAGCATTTTGATATTCATACGGGCGGAATTGATCACGTGCCTGTTCATCATACAAACGAAATTGCACAGTCGGAAGGCAGTTTTGATGCGGAAGAACGTGCTAAAGGTCCGTGGGTTAATTACTGGTTGCACAATGAATTTTTGATTCTTGAAGGCGGAAAAATGAGTAAATCTTCCGGCCATTTTATTACTTTGCAGACAACTTTGCCGCCGGAAAAAGGTTTTAGTTTAAAAGACAAAGGTTTTGAGCCGCTTGATTATAGATTTTTCCTTTTGGGCGGTCATTACAGAAAGCAGCTTGTTTTTAGTCTTGATGCTCTGGAAAGTGCAAAAAATGGACGTGCCGCTTTGAATCAGAGAGTTGCAAAACTGATTACAAAAGCCAATTCGGAAGAAAATGCCGGTCTTAAAATTGAAAATTTTGCGGAAATTCTTTCTAAAATTGATTTTGATTCTGAAAATTATAAAAAATTCCGCGAAGGCCTTGAAAATGATCTTGCGACCCCGGTTGCAATGGCCGCTTTGCAGAAAGAAAGTAACGGCAAGGGCGGTGTAAAAGCTCTGGACGCTTTGAGTTCAATTTACAAGATGGATAAAGTTCTGTCTTTGAGCGTTATTGAAAATGCATTTAAATTGCTTGCGGATTCTGAAAAATCAGGTGGCAATAATTGCGATTCTGTGAAAAATGCTCACGAAGGTGACCCTGAAGCTGCGGAAATTGACGCACTTGTGGCAGAAAGAACGGCCGCAAAAAAAGCAAAGGACTTTGCCCGTGCTGATGAAATCAGAAATATTTTGAGCGGACGGGGAATTACGATTATTGATACGCCACAAGGTCCGGAATGGAAGCGAAATTAGGGTTTTTAAGAAAACTCTTAGGTATTTCTTAGGAAATGTAACTTTTAAAATTACATTGTTGTTTCTAATATTGTACATGTGAGTGATTGCAGAGGTTGTTGAAAAACGGTTTTCTGCAGAAAATGGTTATCCATTTTTTCAGTTTTGTTTTCGGAGGAAAATATGACATTCGCATGTAACTATCCGGTGAAAGTTGTGTTTAATTCTTTAGAGATTCAGGCAGATAATTCAGTTTCTTTGAATGCGGCAGATCCTGCTGATTTCAAAAAAATCTATGACGAGTCTATGCAGATGCTTTTTAAGGT